>JAAAOU010000011.1 GCA_009908745.1 Bacteroidota bacterium | reverse complement strand
GAAGGCGGAAGGCGGAAGGGGGAAGGGGGAAGTTGCCGACCTTGTCTGGATCCCTATATCTGCGACGAACAGGATGAACATCGACTACCTCAAGGAAAGCCTGCACGACGCGGTCCTCTCCAAAAAGGTCAACCTGGAAAGCACCATCGTGGCCAACGCCCGCCACTACGAGGCGCTGCAAAAGGCTTACGAGGACTTGGACCGGGTGCTGCAGGGCTTATCTACCGGCATCACTTCGGATTTTGTGGCGATGGATATCCGGGCGGCGCTGCACCACCTGGGGGAGATTACGGGGGAGATTAGTACGGATGATTTGTTGGGGAATATTTTTGGGCGGTTTTGTATTGGGAAGTAGAAACCTAGCCTCCCGCTGGACATCCTATCCAAGCAAAGGAGCTGGGTAGATCAGCCAAGCTCTGGCTACCCAGCCTGGGAAGCTTTGCGCTCATCGCTTCCATGCCTTCGTCGACAGCATCCGGGACTCCGTGGTCAATACCAGAAAATACATGCCGCCGGGCCGCTGGCTTAAGTCCAGGCGAATTTGATGGCTGCCGGAAGGATAGTAGCCTGCCTCTTGGCTTAATATTCGTTGCCCCTGGGTGTTGAAAACATCCAATCTAGTGCCAGCCAAGGGCTCAGGCGTCGTGAATTCGGCTACCGCGATATCGGTAAAGGGGTTTGGGCGGACGGTAAGAGTTGTACCGACATCCTCTACCGAAGAAGAGGTGCTGTTCGGGCTCGCCCTGACAAAAGTGAGGTAAGAGCCAGCAAAACCAGCGGAAGCAGATTTAGTTAATGGTCGACAGTTAAAGTAAATTGCCATTTCGTTTTCGTTGATTTCCTGGAAGCTGCTCATTTGCTCGTCGATAATTACAGTACTCCAGGTTTGACTCCAGGTCCCCGACATGGGATTGCCCAGTATGTCTGTTCCTTCGTAGCTCCCATCGGCATTAAATTGGTAGGATATATTTGATAGGTCTATGACATTATCAGGGCTATCCCGGCTAAAAAGAACAGTAGAATCGAGCAGGCCAATCACCGTACTCTCTTTGATTTGCCATTCCCCTTCCAATCCTTGAGCAACTATTGAATTGCTAAGTAGAACAAGCGATAGGGAGCACATAATAATAATAGGTAGCGACTTCATGCTAATTTCTGTTTTAAAGAGGTGTAGATTAAAATGTCTCCGCCATTCTAGCATCGACTTTGTCGTAGAGACCAGGTACTCTCAGCTCATTGAAACGGGCCAGAAAGGCACCCATATCGGTATCCCCGCAGGTGTGAAACCCTTTTCCTCTGGTTTCTATGTAGACATTTCCTTCATCATCACAACTTACACATCTTTCCACCTTGCTGGAATGCATTAGGTGCCCAGAGCGAGTATAACTGGTTACGCACTTTCTGGCTTCGTCTACCTTCAAAAGCACAGTATCTTGGTTAGGTACTAAGCTATTTTGCAGAATAGGGCAATCCGCCTGAAAGTCATTCACCGGCCTGCTGAGTGTGGTCAGCACTGCGATTTGGTTTACTAGATTGGGAACCACAACCTCAGCACAATCGACGATAGGCATGTTGCTCAGAGAGGAAGAGGGGAGGAAGCCTTTTTTCAAATTGGCGTAGGGGGTATTAACTTCGAGCGCTTCATAGTCTTCCCGGATGGGTATTTGAAAAGATATATCGGACTTCAGCAATGCCCATACATCATTAATGGTACAAGCATCATTGGAAGCATCGCAGACTTCATTTTCAACCCTATATTCATGGTAGTCATGCCGCTCTTCATAATTTGTAGTGGATAGCAGTAAAGACTCGAGGGCTGTTATATCGGCGTCGTTGCCGCAAGCCTGCTCATAGGGCGGTTCAAACGAACCAAACCTTGCAATGCCATCTATAAATGGATTTTGGTTCAAATCATTGAAATCGCCACCTATATATAATTCATCTCCGGTTGAGAAAATGGAGTACACATCTCCATTCGGACTTATTCCGATGTTTTCCCAATCCAGTCCATTCCAACGGGCTACGAAGTCGGCATCGGGGTCGTTGCCGGCATTTTCAAAAGAGCCGCCTATGTACAAAATACCTTGGTGTTCTCCAATAGCATATATATTGTCGGAAGAAAGGTCAGACCCCAATTCTTCATAGGTTGCCCCGAGATACCTTAAAATACTATGATTGCTATGGCTTGGACAGTTTCTAAAAAACTGCCCTCCTACATACAATTGACCGTCGTGGAACAATAACGACTGTACAACGCTGTTAGGGCCAAACCCATGGCAGGCATCCGTCAGCGAGTGCCATTGCGCACCATCCCATCTGGCGATTCCGCGGGCGAGAATTTCGCCTCCATTTACACTGCCAAATGCCCCACCTACATATAATTGATCATTTCCCCACTCAAGCGTTAGTACCGGACCAGAAATACCTTTTCCTAAAGCATGCCATTCGTTCCCATCCCAATAAGCGACTCGGTTCGCATCAGGCTTGCCGCCGGCGTTGGTGAAGTTGCCAACAACATATACCTTGTCCTCACGGACCAAAATGGCATTGACCGTACCATTCAGCCCACCTCCAACGCTTTGCCAGTTGTTTCCGTCCCATATCGCCAGGTTAGCCAGCTCATCGTCTCCACCTATGCCAGAGAAAGCGCCGCCGACAATAAGATCGTCTCCGTAAACCTCAATATCATTTATGGCTTGAAATGTGAAAGAGGGACATGCCGGTGCATTCCAACTGTAGTTATCAGTACTGAGGAAAATATCCTCAAAACTATTTTCTCCGTTAACTGTGAAATAATGCCCACCAACGTAAATCCTTGAATCTTTTTGAGTAATTGCGTTGACAACGGCAAAGTCACTTAGGCCCCGATCGATAGGGTGCCACCCTTCCTGACTAAACACGGCCACCTGAACAAGCATCAAAAAGAATACAAAACTTAATTTATTCATGAGGATAGTTTTTATGAAAAAAATGAATATGGAAAAGCTAGTGTCCTATTTAAATCACTTTATAACAATTTTTTTAACGCTAGTCCAACCTACTCCCCGAGCATTCAGAATATATACTCCGGAATTAATCCCTTGTATATTGACTGCCAAAACATGATCTTCAGCCGGCAACGATCTTGAGATTCGTCGGATTATCCGTCCGGAAATATCAATAAGGCATAAATCAACAAGCTCTGGCTGAGCAAGCGAAAAAGAAACGAATAGTTGATCAACGGCTGGATTAGGACTTAGATTTATTTCGGTATAGATCGGAGAATGACTGAGGTCAGCGGTACTCACATCAGTAGTATAAATATACGCAACTCCATATAGCTGCAGCCCGTTAATGATTTCACCAGCAGAAGGCGTTCCGATAATTGCATGTTGACCATCAAGACCAATGCTAGTGCCAATTGCATCCGCTGCTCCCAATGAAGACTCAGTAATTTCCTGCTCTATTTCCCAGATATTGCCATTCGATTTTCGAATAACGTAAACAAGCCCGATCAATCCATCAGCAGGATTAGCATCTGATCCGATAAGCACTGTATTACCATCCACCGCTAAGCCAGCGTTACCAAAAGAACCTCCTGCACCCTGCTCAATATCACATCCATTCATGTGCTGTGTGATCTGCCAAGAACCATCGCCCCCTTTTTCCATAAAAACAGCACCCTTGCAGTCATCCAAGGCTCCTGTGCTAGCTGTAGCTACAGCATACTGATCATCCATCGCCAACTTCCATCCCATCCCAGAGCTGTTCTCAGCCGAGTTAACTACTTTCTGACGGAGTGCCCAGTTGCTGTCCGATGTTCTTTCTAATACATAAATTGCACCCCCGGGCTCCTCAGTATATGCAGCGACCATGGCCTGATTTCCAGCAAGGCCAACAGACCAGCCATACCCAAAAGCTGTCAGCTCATCTTCATCCGGTCGGTAACTGTTCGCTAGCACCCAATCTCCGGAGCCAAGACGTTCATATATATATGCAGAAAACATGCTGCCAACAATCAAGTAATCGCCATCAATATCCACACTCATGCCAAAACTAATAGAGCCGTCATCAATGAAGCCTGGATTATCAATTTTTTGAGTAATCTCCCACATCCCCGAGTTGTTACGCTCTAAAGTATAGATTGCTCCTAAAATATCCCCGTTTTCGAATGGAGCGCCGACCACTGCATAATTCCCGCTTATAGCAAGAGCAGCACCAAAATTATCTGCAGTAGAAGCAACGTCAGGGCCGACTATCTTCTGCTGCTCAATCCATTCACTGCCTATTTTTTCATATACGAACACAGCACCCTCCACGTCCTCATAAGGAGAACCCACCATCGCAGTAGTTCCACTTATCGCAACGCTACTCCCATAACCGGGACCTGGGAATCGATTAGGCGAGTGTAATTTTTCTTCTTCCTGGAAGTTTTGCGACAAGGCCTGACCTAGCGTAAGTACTAATAGTATCGATATTATGGGTATCTTCAAATTCATAGCTTAGAAGTTTTTATTGAGCTTTTCAAAATTATCCACAAGCAGCTAATCTGATAGAATATACCGCACACCAAGCGTCCCATATCCACCGCCAAAACCTGAGGAGAATCCATTGATAAAGAAAGTCGGCACCCAGTCTACCGTAAGGTTAATGGGCGTATCCTCGAAGTTGTACTCTAAGCCCAGATAGCCTTGTATACCGAAGCTGGTACTGGCGTAATTACCATTCCGAAAACCGGTGTTAAAAGACCAAAAGAATATAGAAGCGCCACCTCCGTAATACCAGCGCAGTCCATCAATACCCTCGATATCCAGGGGGTTGTGTTTCTGATAAGCAGCACTGATGTTGTACCAACTGTAGCCCGAAAACCAGCGCGCCCCGCCGTATGCTTCTATTGCATCCGTTTCGTTGACATGGAATTTGTAAGAAACAGAGGTTGGATAACCCAGTCTAACACCTACAGCGGACTCGTAGGGTTGAGCCTGCGCCTGTTGCGTGGCAAAGAAGAAGATCATAAAAAATGAAGCGAAAAGTAGTTGCCGTTTCATCAGATTTAATTGTTTAGTGATATAAATCAAATTCGTTTCATTCCTTAGTGCCAAGAACCGATTGGCGGGTACTCGGCTACAACCAACTTTTTAAAAAAAATTAAGAGCTGAACACAATAGTGGCTCACTCAACTAGCCTTACGGCGCCTCCAGAAGCCAAACAGCAACAGTCCCGCTACAATCGCAGCGACTAATGCCCACCAAGGCAAGGCTGGCTCATTTTCGGAATCTACTATGGCTTCCATATCCCCAACTGGTATAAAGGCCGCCCAGTAATAGGGCTCTTGGTATTCTCCGGACAGCAGATTACGTTTGGCTCTCCATAGCGCCTCGTCCTTTGTGTGTCCTTCTTTCAATAGCTGTTGGTAAAACTGTTGCAACAGTGCTACCGTTGGCTGTTCACTAACGGTCCACAGGCTTGTCACCATGCTTTTGGCACCTGCAAAGGAGAAGCCACGCGCCAGGCTTATAATCCCCTCTCCGCGCTGCAGCTGCCCCATGCTGGTTTCACAAGCGCTTAGTACAACCAAATCCGCATGGAACTGCTGATTGTACAGTTCTCGTGCGAACAGGATTTCATCTTCTTTGCCGTTAGGCATTTCCGTAAAGGCAAGATAAGAATTCTCCCCAGTCAGCCGGTCGCCGTAGCCGTGGGTAGCGAGATGCAGTATTTGATAATCGGGCGCAGCCGACAAGAAAGCCTCTTCCATCGCATCTGTACCCTTCAGCACTGATCCTCCGGCTAGTCTTTGTATAGAATCAACTTCCATCTGATTCAATGGTAATGGAGAGAACCTAAACCTCGGGGCATCCTGAATAGCTTGCCCCGTGAAACTTGGTGCTACCCCCAGCCACTTTTTCCCGGCTTTCTTACGCTGAGTGCTGCTGCTCATTTCGAGAAACAGGGCTGCAGAATAATTATAGCTAATCATATGCTCTTTCAGTAGATAGTCGAAAGCCGGCAAGCTGCTGATATTCTCCGGGAGACTGCGGATTAAAGCGTCAAAGGGGACATAGGCCAATGCTCCATCGGGTACAATGACCAACCTGCGCGAGGCTGATAATACATCGGAAAGCGGAGAAAATACCGCTACGTATAGCCTGTTAGCCGCTACAGCGTACTGCTGGGCAGCATTGGCCGCGTTGCCCGCTTGGTCAACCATGCCAGCGATCCCGCTTCGCATCTGCCTGACTAGCGTGTCCAAAGCAATGTCCCGCCGTGTTTTGCGCGCCTCGATTCCGCTGGGGGTTACTGCAAAGCAGTAGATACTAGAATCCCCTACGAAGTATTCCAAAAGGCTACACTCGTTTTGAGAAAGTACCTCCTGAAGCTGCGAAGGTTTTACAGGTGCATCCTCATATTTCAGTCGGTAATATTTGGGATACTTGCTTTCAAACTTATCTTTCAGCCCTTTATGAACTAGCCGCAGGTCGATCAACTTTGCACTCAGGGCAAGCGGAAAAGAATCCGTTTCCTGAGCCCCCATACCGATAGCTTCCTGATATTGCTTCTCCCGCCAGGTAATTGCAGTGCGAAGCTCTTGCTCTTTAGCGATCAGCGAATCAGGGATACCAGCCACATTCAAGGCATTCATATCCCGAAGGTGCTCCCTCAATGCATATGTTTTGGCCTTATCAGCAGTTAGCAGCGCCTGCCAAGCATATTCCTCATTGTTCAGCGCTGCTGCCAATCGCAGTTGAATATCAATGGCATTTTCAAAAAAGGCATAGTTTTGGTCGCGCCAGAGCAGGGCAGAGCCTTGCCGTTGGAATTGCCGGTTTTGATATGCTAATGCGGTTAGGGACAGCTTCGCATAATTTTCCGCTTGTTCAAGGTACTCTAGCTCCTCAGAGGACTCGTACTTTGATTTCCAGGCAATACTGGTTTCATGCAGGGCCTCCATAGTGTATTTCAAAGAGTTCACTCCCTTAAAATCATTGCGGTTATATCCACACGCCTCTAAAGCTTGCTCATAATGCTCTAGGGCAAGATCGTATTCCTTTTTCCGGGAATAAATACGACCAATATCCAGATAGGCGGCAGCGGTGTAAGGGTGATTGGGCCCAAGTTTGTTATGGCATAAGTTAAGCGTTTTTTCAAATACAGGCAAAGCAGCGTTTAAGTCGTTCAGAGTGGCAAGGTTCCCGGCGAGATTCAGGCTGTAAATAATCGTGCTAAATGTATCTTTTGCCTCGATGGTAATTGCTATGGCCTGCTCATAATAATCACTCCCTTTTTGGAGCTGCCCCAGTTCGCTGTTTGCAAGCCCGAGGTTGTTATATACAACCGCTATATTCTGCTCTTGATCAGGTAATTCATTTAACAGTATGCCTAATGATTGTTCATGTATCTTACAAGCAAGTTCAGGTCTTTGTAGCTTGGTATATGCATTACCCAAATTATTATAAAGGCTCCATATAACTCTGGCATCGCGATAAGGTTGTGTTTCCAGAAAGCTTAAGGCCTTAGAGTAATAATCCGTCGCCTGCTGATAATCTCCGATCTCGAAATAGGCGACTCCAATATTCATTTGTGTTATAGCTATGTACTTTTCCCGATAATGGTAATTAACCATTTCCCACAACTCAAGTGCTTTAGACTGGCAGGCAAGAGCTTTATCGGCACTCCCTAAATATAACCAGGCATTACCAATATTTCCGGTGGTTATTGCTAACATGGCTGAATCCACAACTTCTTGTGCCAGTATAATATCCCTGCTTTTTTGATAATGCTCCATAGCGTGGAGGTAATCTTCTTTGTCCTCATATATTAGCCCCAGATTATTATAAGAAGAGGCTATTGACGGATCCTCGGGCTCCAATATCTCCAGTTTCAAAGCCAGAGATTTCTCATGGTAGGCAAGACCCTGTTCTAACTTGCCCCATTGCGAATAGGCCATGCCGATATTGGTGTAGGCTTGCGCTACCTCTTTGCTCTTTTCTCCCAAAACAGCGCGCCGTATATCGCAGGCTTGCTCAAACAAGCGAGTGGCGTCCCCCAATTGGGATTGCATATATTTGCACCGCCCCATCTGATTGATAGCCTGGGCGGTTTGTTTATGATCGCCCAATAACTTTTTATAGAGTACCCGCGCCGAGTCAGCCAGCTCGTAGCTTTCTTGGAGCTTTTGGCTGTTGAAGGCTTCTATAGATGTTTCAAGCAGTTGGCGGGCCAAGGCAGTATCCTGAAGGTTTGTGCCAAGCATATCAAGACCAGATAACTGTCCGGCACTTACTTTTTTGCCTTTTTCGTCCGCTTTATTAGAAGTGGTAGAGGCACGGTCGCAGCACAGCAATAGGCAGCAGAGGGTGAAAATGAAGAAAACACGCATGTGTTGTGGATTACAGGGTTATAGATGAAAACATTGTGCGACTAAAATAGCATTCAGCCGCCGCTTTTTCAAAAATGTTTATTAACTTTTGAGCGAATAACCCTGAAAAACCGAGTACCTCCACCTTTTAATTGGCACTTATTAAAATGAACCCACTTCCAAAAATAGAGGACCGTGAACTCTTAGCTATGATCCGGCAATCCCCCGAAAACTGGAAGACCGCTTGGAAGTACCTTTGGACCAACCACCGTCAGGTGGTAAAAGGGGTAATAAGCAAATGGGAGAAGGACGAGATCGAACAAGATGAAATTTTCGATAAAGGCCTGTTGGATTTCCGGCGTAAAGTACTAGACGGTAGTTACCGAGAACAAAGCAGTATCAGAACTTTCCTAATCAGCATTTGCAAGCGGCGTTGCTGGCAACGGCTTAGCCGGAAAAAGCACCTGGAAGTAAATATGACGGACGAGCTCCAGGAACTCAGCACCCAAACGGAAGATGGTACTGCGGACATCTTGGCAGACTTGTACACCCGAGAAGAGGAAACCACCCTCGCACGGCTAATTCAAAAAATAGGGGGAGACTGCCAGGCATTATTCCGTGAATATTATTGGCAACAACTTAGCCAGAAAGCTATGGCTGCCAAGCGATCCATGAAGGGCGCTAGCTCCATAAAAAACAAGCTGCTGAAATGCAGAAAAAAACTGGAAGAATTGCTGCGTAATGACCTGAAAGCAGTGGAGTTGTTGGACCAGAAAATAGCGATGAAAGAGAAAGCTCGTCAATACTAACAGAACGCCTTAAAAAAGTCGACATGGATTATTTCCAGGAAATAGACAACTACATATGGGGACATCTATCACCCGAGGAGATGAAAGCTTTTGAACTTCAGATGAAAGAAGATAACGCCCTTTCGGAAAAGGTAGCTATGCAACGCAGGGAGTTGGAGTTGATCAGCAAAATGGAGGAAGCGTACTGGTTGAAGGAGATGAAGGCATGGAAAGAGGAAGTGCAGACCGATGAACAGCAAGAGACACAAAAAAGTGCAGAGGGTACAACCCCTATAGCAACTGAAGCTACAGATAAAACAGCCGAACGACCAAAAGGTGCCGTGCTCAGACGTATCCTTCCATGGTCGATCGCTGCAACGATCGCTATCTTAATCGGTTTCTTCTGGCTACTTCCCTCCGATCCATCTTTCTCTGTGGCCCAGCAAGCCGTTATACCTGCCCAAATCGAATCCATTGAACGGTCCTCTGGAACCGAAGCTCAGGACACACCATCCAATGTCAATTTATTCATCGAAGCTTACGAACGCTTACAAGAGCAGCAATATAGCTCCGCTGATGAAGCCTTTCGAAAAATTGAAAACGACCCTCAAGCAGAATCTTGGTTGCTGGAAGCAGTGGAATACAACCGAGCGCTAATCCGTTTCGAGCTGGGAAGCCCTCAAGAGGCACGGACCCGATTGGAGATAATCGGCAATACCCCTTCACACCGGTATCGCCGGAAAGCGAAGAAACTGCTAAAACGATTGCCTAATTAAATGCTCTGCTACCGTTAAACGTATACTATTCCTATCATCCGGTCTTTCGAACGCCTAACCCTGGGCATTAACCACATTTAAGCTCTATAAACTTTATCCTACACCCGCACATAAGTCACCTCAAACCCCTTACACATCCGCTCCTCCTGCAGTGCATTCGCCAAGTAAAAGGCACCTTTGAAGCCATACCACTAGAAAATACCGAGCCGGCAGTTAAGATGGACTTTCCAGCCTACATCACTTACCAGAATTGAGTAGTCTTATATCTGCTAAGTCACTGGCACGATTTTGCTTCATTTCGCAGATTATCAATTTTTCTTCCAGCTTTTTCAGACGTATAGACTCTCCGCCCCGTGGTGTTAAGTTTGAAACTTTTTGGACAACTTGGGGAGCAATCCAGATCTGCTCAGATTCCACCCTTATCCTTGTTACATTTGCTCGCTCATCAAACAAATTAAGCTTTACCCGCTGTTTCTCCCTCATGAATACTTTCTTAAAGAATTCAGAGTCAAATGTAGCAGGACCCCTATCATCTGAATCAACTTTCGATAGGCCAGCTTTGATTCTAATAGTCGTCGGGGCCATTCCTTGGTTTGAGGAAATGGTTGCCACCACGATATCCTCAATCGCACGATTAAGCGTGTTTGCATTGCCAATTGAACTGTTCTCCATGAAGGCATCTTCCGGTTCTTTACTGCGCTTCCGTTCTACGGCAAGC
>JAAAOU010000355.1 GCA_009908745.1 Bacteroidota bacterium | reverse complement strand
ACAATGGGTGGGGGGCTCATACCCTGTGGGCTGGCGGGTGAAGGGGCAGGCCCTGGCTTGCTGCAGGCGGATCCGGTTGAACCGTTATGTTTTCTGGCTGATTTGCGTTGTGCTGCCCCCGCATCCCCACCCACGCACCCCCACCCATAGGATGGACTGTAGCCATACAATGGGTGGGGGCGCTCATACCCTCCGCTCGGCGTAGGTCTCAGCGCCGCAGGCAAAAGACCTATCCCCGCTGCCTGTAGCATTAAACACGGATACCAAACTACTAGTCACAGGGTCCCAAAAGCAACGCTGCAAGGCGGTTGCACCGCCGCGCGGAGCGGCTTCCGGCCTTTGTTGCTTGCCCCAAAAGTTTAGTTGGCCCACTCCACGCCCCCGCAGCATAGTTTAATACGCAGCAAGTTGCACTTGTAGCTTCGCCCGGCTTTATTTTAGGTTTTTGATCCAGCCGGCATTCATACGGTCTATGTGGTATATCTTTTCCATGATACGGCCGTACTTCCTGGTTACCACTGCACAGTTCGTCTTCAAGTCATTCTCATCTTTTTTGTCCGGTCTTGGATTTAAAAACTTGCACCTTGGCCATTCGAAATCCGCGGGTTCTTTCCTATTTTACCATCTAAACCCAATACCACCATGGACATCACCAAGCACCTGCACCGCTTACAATCCCCCAACTTCCGCCCCGGGGAGCACACCTATCTCGGCATTAAGTTGGGCGGCCCGGCACCGGAAAAAGAGCCGGACAAAGACGGCTGGGTCGACACCGGCGCAGGCGTGAGCTGCCGTGTAGGCGGGCCGCAGCAAACCGTAGTAGAAGTTAGGCTGGGGCGGCCGCTGGTCGACACTTTGCCGATCCAATCGGAGCAGGATATCCGGGAATACTTTGGCCCCCCGGATAACATTGATGTAGAGGACATCCAAGTTCGTTACTTCTACTTCGGTCGGAAGATGCAGCTGGAATGGGTGGACCCTGGATTTGGTTGTTTTGGCGACTGTTTAACTTTTATCTACTGCTGAAAAAGGTAAAGGCATACAACGGCGGTTGGCTGGAGGCGGGCTCCCTGGGCCTGCAGTACAGCTTCCTTTTGACCCACAAAGTCATCGAAAGCCTGGACTCCAAAGCCGTTGAGGACCTGGAGCGTACGCTGGCTCGCCTCATCGACCCACAGGGCCGGTCTTACTTTCGGCAGGAACTGATCGACCGTTTCGATTTTCCCGATGACCGGCCGGACCCGGAGGCTTGGCTGGATCCGTAGCGGGGGCAGGCCAGCTTGATCAGCGTTGCTTCAAAGCTGTAATTAATTATGCCGACAGCGGAGTATTTTTGCCTTCCGATAGTTTATTAAATTGGAAGCGCACAAAACGAAAATCGATTCCGCATGAAGCACCCGAAAAGAACGGTCCGTTTGGAACCTATTGATAAGGCCTTGAATGTGGTGGGCATTATCGGCTGGATACTGCTCTTAGCCCTTCCTGCTTATTACTATACTTCCCTTCCGGATACCATCCCCCGCCACTTTGATGCGGCCGGGCAGCCCGATGCTTATAGCAGCAAAGGCCTCATCTGGGTGTTGCCTGCCGTAGGCACGCTGCTGTTTTTGGGCTTGCAGTGGCTGTGCCGCTACCCGCATACGTTCAACTACAACGTACCTATTACCGAGCAGAACGCGGAAGCGCAGTACCGTATCGCCACGCGTATGGTCCGGAGCTTGGCGGCGGTGATCACTTTTACATTTGCTTATATTGCCTACGCGACCATACAGGTGGCTCTGGGGGCGCAGTCGGGGCTGGGGCGGTACTTTACGCCGGTTTTTCTGGTCCTGCTTTTTGGTATGATTGGTTACTTTGTGTGGCGGTCTTGGCGGGCGGCTTAGGGGAGGGGCTTCACGAGGGGACAGGCTTGACTTACAGAATAAAAGGCGAACAGTTCTACAGGAAAGCCAAGCAACCAATTATTCTGTTTTTGGGATGGTTTCTTACCAGTAATCTGCCTGTCAAACGAATGGATAGCACGAACCCGAAGCCGGTTGTAGCTTTTGCAGTAGTACGACAGTCGCAAAAAAATACAATGCTGTAGGACGACTGCAAAAAGACCGAATATGATTACGAAAAAGACCCTACTAATAGCAGCTGGCTTCGTTTTGCTATGGAACTCCGGTTTCATCGGTGCGGAGTACGGGCTGCCGTACGCCAAGCCTTTTACGCTGCTTTTTTGGCGCTATTTGGCGTTAACGGTCTTGGTTTTGGCTTATTTGTTGCTGAGGGGGCGGTTGAAATGGGTCGGAAGAAAGGCGGCGGTCTTCAACATGCTGACAGGGGTGCTGTCCCACGGCCTATGGTTAGCCTGCGTATTGTTAGCCATCGATAAGGGGGTGCCCGCCGGTATTGTGGCGCTTGTGACAGCATTGCAGCCGATGGCAACGGGCGCATTATCGGGGTTTATTACCGGGGAGCGTACACATTTCTTTCAGTGGATAGGGTTGGTACTCGGCTTTGTGGGGGTAGTGCTGACGGTGGCCTTCCGTATTGACTTTGGGAGCTATGATTCCGTTTTTGGCTATCTGATTCCGCTAGGTTCGGTTATTGGTATCACCTTAGCCACGCTGCTACAGCGGCGGATGGAATTGCAGGGAGGCGAGCTCACGCTGCCGGTCGACTTGACCTTGTTCTACCAAGGTTTGGCGACTACAGTGGCCGCTGCTTTTCCGGCTGTTTTTTCGGAGCAGTTGTCTACCCAATGGGAGCCGGTTTTTGTCTACGCTATGGTTTGGCTGGTGCTCGCCGTATCGCTGGGTGCCTATGGTCTGATGTGGCGGTTGATTAAGCGCATCAACGCGACTCGGGTGGCCAGCTTGTTCTACCTCGGCCCGCCGGTGACCATGCTGATGGCTTGGGTCGCCTTCGGGGACAAGGTGCAGGTGATGGATGTAGTAGGTTTAGCTGTAGTCTTTACCGGCGTGGTGCTGACGCAGTTTCGGTCGGCGGGCATTTTCATAGCCGTGTGGACTTTTCCTGTTTTCTTGATCATCCCGTGAGTTGAGACTGCCAGGGTTTCTTCTTTGTCCCTCTTGTCCCAGAATGCGAAAAGCCGATATTGGTTTTTTTGGTATTTCGTCCTAAACGCCCAGATATCTTTCGTCAGTTTCTTGAACAGTTTCGGGTCGTTGACATATCTCTAAGCCACTTATTCCATTTTTACCACCTTCCGCACTGCTCTACGGGCATCCCCGTACCCTACCACCAGCAAATACACGCCGCCCGGCAGCTCGTTGGTAGCCAAACGCTGGGAAAGAGCCACCACGCGGCGTTTTTCCCGCAGCAGTTGGCCCTGTAGGGAATACAAGTGCAGGTAATCGCAGTCTATCCCTTCAGGCAGTTGCACTTCTAGGTAATTGGAAAAAGGGTTAAGGGCTTTAATATCTTTAGCCAGGCTGGCTTCCTCCGTGGAGACTATATTGGCGCAGTTTCCGGAGGCGACTAATTCGTCCCGTAGATTGGCGTAGGCCATTTCATTGATGTTGTACTCAGGTGGCGCATCGCTGAGGCCACTGATAAAACCTTTGACGAGTTCGCCTTCTACCTTCAGGCTGGGCGTGTAGAGCCAAGGGTTGACCCAGCGGTAGTCGCCGATGACGTCCCAGTCGTTTTCAATCGTCGTGATTTTGTCGGCCATCAAGACGTGAGTTTCGCCCACTTCTCCGATCATCGCGGCGGCGAGGGAGAAGGTGCCGTTGCATTCCCAATCGGTGCCGTCCCAAATCCGGACGGTATCGGGGATGCCTGTGCCCCGGATCCTATCCAAGACAGCTACGGTAATACCGTCCTCATCGGAGGCAATGATTTCGGCGGTGAAGATGTCGCGTTCTGAAAATTGTTCAAGGGTACGGCAGAAGGAGTCTGTAGGGAAGGTGCAGGCGTAGGCTTGCAAAGCAGAAGCGAGGAACAGTAGGGGGAGGAATAGCTTTTTCATACGCTGAGGTTTGATAAATGAACGATTCAATATACAAAAAATGGGTAGGCGGTTCCATCCAAACGGGAGATTTGTCATTGGGGGGACGGATTTCCCGAAGCGTGAGATGCGTAACAAGAACTTACATCTTTGATGACTGATAGCACTTTATTCATTCGCAAGGACAGGTCGAGTGTAGCGGATAGAAACTTCATTAGCGTTGCAGCGGTTGCTTCGGTCGTTTGTGAGGGCGCCTTCTACCAAAAGCTTGCTTCCTCTGGCTTCACCTGAAAAACTCAATCTATGCTTTTCTCCAGTTGGGTTAAGTCGGGTGGCTGTGCAGCGATATCCAAGGAGGCTTGGTAAATCGCATTTAGGTCGCCGAGCTGCAGCGGGGCTTTCTCCCTGATAAAAATCGGAATTTTATGGAAGGGCGTTTCGGTTTCGACGTACTGCCCGCCTTCGTAGACCTTGTTGTTGTCCCAAGCATCGACCCATCGGGTGCCGGCGGGCAGATAGCAGGAGTGCTTGGTTTTCCCTGTTTCCCAAACAGCGGAGACCAAGATATCCGGCCCATAGGTAAACGTTTGCCAGTCTTTCCAAGCTTCTTCCTGTTCCGGATAGGATAAAAACAGCGGCCTGATCACCGGCATGCCAGTCTCGTGCGCTTCCTGTGCAAGCTGGTAGCTGTAGTCCTGTAGTTGGGTATGGACTTTGGCGTACAATCGCCAGGTGGCAATCAGGGCGGTGTCGTAATGGGGTGGGGCCGGCATATCCCAAGGGGCCCGGTTTTCCAGCGGCCCGAATTCCATCAGTGGGTTGAAGCACCCAAAAGCCAGCCAGCGGGCGACGACTTCCCGGTGCAGCGGCTCCTGCCAGTAGCCGCCGATATCTGAGCCCCACAGCGGGAAACCGATGATAGCGCTCCTCTGCGCAGCTATGATAGCGCAGCGCAGTGCTTCCGGGGTAGACCCAATATCTCCGCCCCATACCATACCGTAACGGCTGCTGCCCGAATAGCCCGCCCTGGGAAACAGCAGAAAATCATCACCGTGGACTTCACGGCTGGCTTCGTAGACGGTTTTCAGGTAATGGACGGGATAGGCGTTGCGCATTTCGCGGGCGGTTTTCCCATTGTGGAAGGTGATGTCCCGCGTTTCCGGGACCACCTCCTCCGAGCGGTCCAGCTTGAAGCCCTTGATCCCCTGCTTCAGCATTTTGGTAATGCCTTCCTTTTGCCACCATTCCTTCGCTTCCGGATTGGTGAAGTCCACCAGCGCTTTGTCCCGGGTATCTACCCATTGACTGTCTTTGGTCATAACGTGGTAATCCTTTTCCCAGGCGGTTTCCGACATATTGCCGTCCACCCAGGGCGCAATCCACAGCAGCAGCTTTTTATCTTTTGCGGTCAGCCAATCGATCATGGCTTGGGGGTTGGGGAAGCGCTTTTCATCCCATTCAAAATCATCGTAGCCGATGGGCCCTTTTGCCCAGGGGCGGTCGATCCAGTAAGCGCCGTAGGGAATATCAAGGGCCTCCATCATGAGGATGTCTTCGGTCAGCATGCTGTTGTAGGGGGAGCGGGCCGGCGTTCCATCGTAGTAAGCCGGCTCGTTGGCGTGGTCGTCCCGCCAGCGTATGGGCAGAAAAGCCCACTTGGGAGGTACAATAGAGGGGCCGACCTGCAGCGCGTGTGCCTTGACAATATCAGCGGGCTGTTCTGCGGTGTAAATGATACCCTCCATCGAGGGGCCTTCAAAGGTTACCTTGACCAGATTGGGGTCGGTTTTGCAAAAGTCGTAGTGGCCGGGCCAGCTGCCTTTGATGAAAAGGCCATAGTGGCTGGAAGACAAATAGAAGGGCGTATACAAACCTAGCGTAGGCTTGATGATCATATCTACTGCCTCTCCCCTTAGATTCATGGCGGTTTCGATGCCCTTTTTCCAGGATTCCTTTTGGTTGCCGTCGACTACCCGCTCGAACAGGCCGGTGAAGTATTCCTGCTCTTCGGCTGCCAGTTGAAAGCCCCAACCCAGCACGCCTTCGGAAGGTTCGGCGGAGAAAGAGAAGTGGTAGCCCGTATCCGCCCGGTTGAAAACGAGGCTGACGGATCGGTCTTCCAATGTCCAGGAGGCACTGAATTGATCCGCTGATTGGTTGAGTTGGCTGGGCGTTCCGCTGATCCACTGCCGGCCCTCTGCGGTTTCGAAGAAAATACTGCTTTCCCCGTCTTGGCCGGAACCTGAGAATTGCAGTGGTGTTTGCAGGTGCTCATCCTGTAGCGTCAGGGTAACTTGCTGGTTCTCGCCCTCCACATTTAGAGTAATGAAGGAGGGCTCCTGACAGCTCCAGAACAGCAGCGGCAGCAAGAGCGAGCCTGCAATGCTTTTGAGGGGGATCAACTTTATTGGGTAGATCATTTGATAGTATTAACGAGCCTGTTGGGATTTTGGTCTTCTAGGCGAGAACTTGCAATTTTTTGATTAGACGAGGCACGAAAACCGGAGTTTAGCCTAAGCTAAATGAGGATTTTCGGAACGAAGTATAATCAAAAAAGTGCTGTTTGCAGCCCGATTACTAAAGTCCAAACAGGCTCGAAGGTTTACGTCCAGACGGTACTGGTTTTGAAACCTAAGATATGACCTTCTGCCGATAAACCCACGAAATAAACGGGGTATTCCGAATCGGGGTGCGAGCCGTCGAGGCCGACAACGATATGCGTGATGTGGGTGAGGTGTTTTTCCATGAACTTATGCAGGGTTTTAAACGACTCTAGGGCGGCCAATTGATCGTAATGCTCGTACAGTTCAAACACCCAGTCGTATGCTGCGCGGCCCTGATGCCAAAGCTCAATGGCTTCGGTTGGGTCAGCGTAGTCCAACCCTAATGCAGAACTGAAGCTTTCCTCCGTCAGCTCTTGCAGCTTGGCGTCTTGGCGGAAAGGGGAGAGGTAGGCTTCTGCTTCGTTGGCCCAAGCGGGGAAGTATAAGCCTTCCCCTAGTTCGGCAAGGCTTTCGTAGAGGTTGTCAGCGGTAGGGGCTTCCGCGGCTAGCTGATCCTGCAATTTAGCGTAGCGGACCGCCAGGCGGGCCGTCAGGGACATTTCCGCAATCTCAGCGGCGGACAACCCATTGTTGTTTTTGTCGTAAATATCGATCAGCTTCTCTTTGGCGTAAGCCAAGGTCTCGTCAATGTCCTTCTTGGTGATCCTAGCACCCGGCTTGTAGTCCCGGTGGTCCATGAAGCGGTAGAAGACGTCGGTGAGCTGCTGTTCTACGCCCTCTAGCTCCATCAGCTTTTGACGGATATCCTTACGGCTCACGATGGGGTCGTCGCCGGCGGCGCTGAGGATGTTGGCGGCTGCTTTGTCGAGGGCCGCGTGTACTTTGTGTTTGGCGAGTCTGGCCATTGGAGTGGTGTTTTAATGAGTAAATATACTGCTAAAATATTAACTGTAGATTAAGGCGGCTAACAGGCGCAAAGCACGTGTACCACCATCGTTTCCGCTTGTTGCTTGAAAGTGTACTCGCAGAGCTCACTCTTGATGATCAGTTGCTCTTTCCATCCGTTGCCGTTGGCTGGTCAAAAATCATTTCAATCTGTCTCAGAAGCTTTAGGTGAGCCGTTAGTCGAAAAGCCATCGTCGGTACCCGTATTATGGCCTGTCAAGTCAGCATTCACAAGTTTCGGGTTGTCAGACTATAGGATACGAGTATTTATGTCTAATTTTGAATAGCCAAAACGCCAAAGCAAATTACACCTAAAATTCGATTATCATGGAAAAAAGTCTCCTGTCAACCGTTCTATTGTCTGTATTAGCCTTGTTCGCTTTACTCCTGACCTCTTGCGAAAAAGACATGGGGAGCGCCACCACTCTCGGGAATGTTATCGAGGAAGCCGGCGATTTCGAGCCGGTAGACGACAGCTACAGTGAATCCGAGCCCGAAGAGTTTGAAGAAACCTCGGGGGGCGAGCTGTACTTTTGCACCCGGAAAACGGTGAGCCTTACGGAAAGCTATAGCGACTATCCGCAGTTTGACCCCAATACACAAGTCATCTTCCCCGGCAACCTGCTGCAGGGGAATACGCTAAATAACGCAACGCCCAGTAGCATACCGGTAGAGCGTGGCCCTGGAACCGTGGTGATCACACTGGTAAACGGTGCCTCTTCTGCCAGTCGAGAATTGGATGTGGTTGGGCTCGGCAACGTGTATGATGCCATGAACGAGATCATTGCCGATAATCCGGGCGACCTGCCGGCGCGAACCACTTATTCCATGGAGCGCATTACCTCCCGTCAGCAACTGGGCGTCGCCCTGCGGGCGGAGTACAGCAACCTCACGACGGATGTGCAGGGGTCATTCAGCTACAATGAGGATGTAAGCTACAACCGGTACCTTGTCCGGTTAACACAGAGCTACTATACCATCGCATTTGAAGCACCGACTGACCCTTCCGAGTTTTTTGGGGAAGGGGTGACGGCTGACCAACTGAGTAATTATGTGCAGCCCGGCAACCCGGCTGCCTACGTATCAAGCGTAACCTATGGCCGCGTCTTTTACCTGCTTATTCAATCCACCGATTCGTACCAAGAAATGAGAGCGTCGATCGATGCTAGCTTCGATGGCGCCGTGGCGAGTGGTTCCATTGGTGGTGATGTGAAATACGTAAGCGAATTAAGCAGTGTACAGATTGGCGGGTATGCCATCGGCGGGAATTCTAACCAGGCTGCGGCAGCGCTTACCGGCGATTTTGAGGCGCTTGAAATGTTTATCGCCGAGGGCGGGACCATCACGACGGGCCAACCCCTTAGCTATACTGTAAACGCTGTCAACGATCCGGCGCGCCAGCTAAAAGTCAAAGTCGCAACGGAGTACGATATTGTGGACTGTGCGCCGCTAAGCGATGCCCTGTTTGATGGGGTGGCGTGGTACCGGGGGAGCCAAGGCGTGAGCTGGGAAAATGAACAGGGAGGCCGCGGTATTACTCGCTGGGCGGATCTTTTTGGCGCACAGACCAATGATGACAGCCGGGATGCCATCGTCCCTTTTGGTGGCCCCGCCTATGCCGGCCTGTGGAATCCTGGTAATCCAGACGGTGGGTATGTCCCTCATTTTGAGTTCAATACCACTTCCTTTACCGGCCAGATGAGCGTACCGGGTACGGCACTGAGAAATACCGACTATACGATTGCCGCCGTGGTGAGCCGCACCGGCCTGCCTCCGAGCGACAATACGCCTGTTTATTGGTTTTGGGGAGACAGTGACACGGAGGGGAGGACGATCAGGATCGGCTTTGACGACAGCCAGACGGTTAGCATCTCACACGGAGGGCAATATAAGCTGAGCGCTACGCTCGACCAGCCCATTTTTGATTATCAGCTTTTCGTTTTCACCTTCAGCCAGGAAGAGGGTATGCGCATTTACATCAATGGCTTGGAAGAAGCCCATGACCCAGCCTTTACATTGCCCGTTGAGCAGTTTCTGGGGGCCAGCATTGGGGTGAGCGACATCAACGGCTTTGGAAGCGGCGTCGGTTTTGCCACCATACGGATGCTGGAGTGCCAGCTTTACGATTATGTGCCCAGCATTGCACAGATCCGGGCACTTGAAAAGGGATTGTTGGAGTACTACAGGCTGTAAAAAAATACGCCTGCTCGGTGGTCAACCTGTTTTAAGCGGGCGTATACATTCTTTTTTCAAATTGTTGGGAGTTAAAATTTTATGCTAAAAGTAATGCTAGTGTTCCTGCTTCGTTCAAGGGTACATTTGGCTGTAGCGCTGCTTTTAGAAAAAGCAACTTTACACCTAGTGACAAAAGTCACTACGCTGGAGTGATATAGTTACTTTCATGGCAAATAGCATCACCCTAGTTTTGTTGCCGTTAAAAAGCATAAAAGATTAAATCAACATGGTCAATAAAACCACAGCGGAATTTAACGTAGGCAACATTACAGAACTACAAGAGCTCATGGCTAGCGCCCCGAGTTTCACCATTGTAAAAAGCATAGACGAGCTGGTAGATTTGGCAGCCGGTGGCGAGGGAAGCGACTTTCAGGAAGTCCGCTACGACCTTCCCGACGGGCAAAGCTATCTGGAAGCCGAAGTGCTCCGTACCAAAAATGGGATTGCCGCCAATTATACAGAAGTATACATGCGCCGGCGCGACCCCAATTGTATGGTCATTGCCGACCGCTTTCCTACCGACAAGCCTACCTTTGAAGGCCGGTTTGGCCATTCTTTTGACGAGCTGAGGGCCGAGACGTTCGATTGGCTGAAAACCCAGCATTTGGGCATGTTTTATTACCACGCCGGCCAGCCCGGGATGGGGTACAACGGGGTAGCGGTCATTCCCGCTAACGCAGGCTTCTTTGGTTTGGGGCTGGCCCTGCTGCAGGGGATTATTGATCCGGAGGAATTGCCGGAAGACTTCTCGCCGGAAGCGGTCATTTACACAGCACCGCCTTTCCGCCATACCCATTTTGAAGGTAAGCAAGTGGTTGTCCATAACCGTCAGCCCGGAAAATACGAGATGTTCTCTTACAACCTCTATCCTGGGCCAAGCGCTAAGAAAGGCGTCTATGGCATGTTGATCGGCCAGGGGGAAGAAGAAGGCTGGGTAACGGCGCATTGCTCTACCGTCCGGGTGGTTACGCCCTACGATAATGTCGTCACCCTCATGCACGAGGGGGCTAGTGGCGGCGGAAAAAGCGAGATGCTGCAACAGCCGCACCGACAGCCAGAAGGCAGCTTGTTGCTGGGT
>JAAAOU010000375.1 GCA_009908745.1 Bacteroidota bacterium | reverse complement strand
TGCTGACCTTTACATTACGACAAACCAAAACTACGATGTATGTCTGATACCACCGCCGTCAAACTCGTACGCGCCCTGGGCTTCCCCTGGGCGACTCAAGACCCTTTTATTTTCTGTGCCTATCATTTGGACCACTACCCCAAGGGCAATGGCCAATTAGGGCCCGATGCTTCCTTGGGAGGCCGGGCGATTGGCCAGGATTTTGACCCCTCCAACGACTGGCGCATGTACCACGGGCGTACGGTCCCGGGGTTTCCGCACCACCCTCACAGCGGCTTTGAGACGGTAACCATCGGTAAGAAAGGCCTCATCGACCACGCCGACTCGCTTGGCGCAGCCGGACGCTTTGGCAACGGTGATGTGCAGTGGATGACCGCGGGTAAGGGCGTGCAGCATTCCGAGATGTTTCCCTTGCTGCATCAAGACCGCGACAACCCATTGGAGCTATTCCAGATTTGGCTCAATTTGCCCGCCAAAAGCAAACGGGTAGACCCCCACTTTAAAATGCTATGGGCAGACAGCGTGCCCGTCTACGAGCAACAGGATGAGAACGGGAAGTCCATACAAGTAGACATCATAGCCGGCGAGCTGGAAGGCTTACGGGCCCCTGCTCCCGCCCCGGACTCTTGGGCTGCTGACCCTGCCAACGAAGTTGCCATTTGGACGATAAAATTGGAAGCTGGTGCGCAGTGGGTTGTGCCAGCGGCCAGCGCGGGCCTCAATCGCTCCCTTTATTTTTATCAGGGGGATTCCGTGCAGGTCGATGGCCAAGCGGTACCCGCCCAAAAAATCATCGATTTGCACAGCGGCCAGCCTGCACCGTTGCAGAATGGAGACGAAGACGCCTACTTCCTTTTCTTGCAGGGCAAGCCCATCAACGAGCCGGTCGTGCAGCACGGGCCGTTTGTGGCTAATACCAAAGACGAGATTTACCGCATTATGCAAGAATACCAAGCCACGGAATTTGGCGGCTGGCCCTGGCCCCGCCCTGATCAAGTACACGAGCGGACGCGCGGCCGTTTCGCCAAGCATGTGGACGGGCGCGTGGAGGAAAAGAGCTGATTGCTTACCTTTGGCCAAAAGCAAACCGTTTACATGATTCGAATGATATTGTTGGGGCTGTCGTTGCTTGCCGCGCAGATGGCCACTGCCCAACCCGAGCGCCCGATCTATGCCAACTTGGAAGGCGAAGCGCTTTTTCAGGCGATCCAGCTGGCTTACCAGCCACGGGAACTACTTGGCTATGGCCCAGCCCGGGATTTGATGTACGGACAGATCGATAACCGCCGGGACAGCGTCACCTGCATTTACTCCGGCCACCGCCTTTACCTTCCCCCCAACGTAGACCCTTCACAGGCGCTATACCGAGACGGCAACCCCGATGGCATCAACTGCGAGCACGTTTGGCCGCGCAGCAAAGGGGCCAAGTACGGCAACCCCAAGTCTGATATGCACCACCTCTTCCCGACCCGCTTGGCGGTCAACGCTGCCCGGGGGAATGCCCCTTTTGCGGAAATACCCGACGCGCAAACCGAGCACTGGTACTACCAAGCGACGGAGCTACGGACAATACCCGGGCAGCAAATCGATGCCTACAGCGAGTCCACCGGAGACCGCTTTGAGCCACGGGAAGACCGAAAAGGCGACATCGCCCGCGCCATGTTCTACTTTTACACCATCTACCGGCGGGAGGCGCTGCAAGCCGATCCCTTGTTTTTCCAAAAGCAGCGGGCTACCCTCTTAGAATGGCACCACCAAGACCCGGCCGACGAGCAGGAAAGAGCGCGTACCCGGGCCATCGCCCGCTATCAGGATGGCAAGCCCAACCCCTTTGTGATTGACCCTAGCTTGGCAGAGCGTCTGTACGGAAATTGAGTGAAGGCGACATCCAAAATGGCTCCCGTTTTTCAAAGCCCGTTCCAAATACCGGAATAAAGCCGATCCGCCCTTTTCGGAGTCAAAGTCTTCGCGTTGATATAAATCATCCTGCGGGGATAACGGCATTCGTTGCTTGCGGATGTGGCATTCGCTACCTTCCCACCAAAAATGCGCGGCCATCTAATCATAGTTGTCTTACTGCTGCCCCTGTTGCTTTCTGCGCAGGAGGTGGAGTTGCAATTAGGGGCGGTACAACTGCAGCTTCGCGATCAGCAGCTTAGCCCTGTTGTCCTCTCTGGCTGGAACGGGTCGGTTGGGTTGGCTTACGCCAAAAAGACGGAGCGGCGCTACCGGCGTTTTCAGCTGCTGTATACCGAAAGCTGGTTGCAAAGCCCTATCAGCGACACCTACGCCCGGCGGTCCAATAGTACCTTCCTGCATTTTGGCCAATTCTGGCAGCACGAACTGTGGCGGCTTCCAGTACCTAGCAAGCTCCAAGCCTATGCGGGTGCGATGGGGCAGCTCATGGTGAATTACCGCCAACACTACTATATTGGCCAGCTTGATGAGGACCAGTTCGAGGGCGTCGTGGGGTTCGGGGTCGCGGCAGCCGTAGAGTGGCCGGTTAGCGAGCGCTCCAGGCTGAGTGGCTTGGTGGGCTGGCCTATGCTCAATTACGTGATGAGTAAGGGGCATAGCCCCCGCTATTTCGACAGCCAGCTGTTGGCAGATTGGGACAACCTAAAGGGGCCGGCTGGCTTCTTGGACTTGCATGCCGTACTGCGCTGGGAAAGGGCCTTAGGGCAAAGGACCCGGCTCTCCCTGAGTTACCAGTCGCGCTATTACCGCCACCAACGCATGGAAATGCTGAGCCACCAACTGCTGTTGGGTGCCGCACTGAAAATTGGAAGCCATGAATAGACTGATTGTATTGCTATTGCTGCTGTTGCTAGGGGCCGCCTGCTTGCAAGAAGAGCAGCACACCAATTCGGAGGCGCTGTTTCAGGAAATGTGGGAGGCCTTTGATCGTCAGTATGCTTATTTCGAGTTGAAGGGTGTAGATTGGCAAGCCGTTTACGATCAGTACAAGCCACGGGCCAGCACGGCTTCCCCGGAGGAACTACGAGGGCTATTGTGCGAAATGATAACCACCCTAGAAGACGGCCATGTGAACTTGTATAGCCCGGCGGGCAGCTGCGGGTATGATTTTACGAAAGGCGCCCCCGTGAATAGCCCTGTACACGCCATGGATTACACCTCGGACTATACGGAGCTCAACGAAGCACTACACTACGCCCGGCTAAAAGGCGAGCCCACTATTGGCTACCTGCGCATCACCCGTTTCAGCGGCGAGCGGGGCTTGTTCCGGGCCATCGATCAGGCATTGCAAGCCTTGCAAGATGCAGAGGCCTTGATCATAGACCTGCGGGACAACGGCGGCGGCTCGGATGCCAACAGCGAAATCATTGCTTCCCGCTTTGCTACTCGCACCACCCGCTACCGGCGCTTTCGCTACCGCAACGGGCCGGAGCACGACGACTTTACGCCTTGGATAGACGACTACGTTGCGCCCGCCGGGCCAATTCGCTACGACGAGCCCGTGGTATTACTGACCAACCGCCGTTGTTTCAGCACTACGGAGGACTTTGTGCTTGCCATGAAAGCGATTGGGGACGTACAAACCGTGGGTGACACGACGGGGGGCGGATTTGGCAACCCCATTTTCCGAGAGCTGTCTAATGGCTGGGTCTACCGTTTGTCGCACTGGCAGATGCAATCGGCGGATGGCCGACAGCTAGAGGGGATTGGCATTGCACCCGACTACTTGCAGGCCATCAGCCAAGCCGATAGCCTTGCCGGCCGGGATGCCATACTGCAGCGGGCGATAGAAGTGTTGGACTAGTGCTTTTTCCGGCTGCCCCACACCCATTTATCCACCATTTCCACTTGCATGTCCTGTTCTACCCGGATTTGGCAACTCAACCTGGGGTAGCCGAAGCGCTGCGCTGCTTTGTCGTGCCAATGCCGGGCGGGTGGTTCGCCCTTTGTGATCCAGACTCCGCAGGTAGCGCACAGCCCCCTTCCCCCGCAGTTGAGCGTTTGGGTATAGCGGGTGTAAGGGCTGAAGCCTTGGCCGAGCAATGCTTGGCGCAAATTGGCCCCGGCGGGAACCTGCCAGCTGTGGGCGTCCCCGTTCCGGTCAATCAGCGTCAGTTGGCAGTACCGTGTCATGCCAGGTGTAACAGCGCGTCGCCGTTCCGGTTTACTCCTAGTAGGGATAAGGATTATCCGGCACTACTAGCTTGTATTCCGACTGCAGGTAGGTCACGATGTCGATCAGCTCCGATACCGTCATCACCTCGTTGTAATTGTACTGCTCCATGCGCGAGCGGCCGCCGGGCAGGGTAGCGCCCAGCTCATCCCGGTAATTCTTGGAAATTTCGTGGGACGGGTTGATCACGGAAGTGACGAGTTCCCCGTAGGCTTTCAGCGACGTTACGGCACCGCCCAAGGCTACTTGTGGGGTGTCGCCGTCCTTATTGCCAGCCCAGGGTATGTCGCCGATGCTGTGGCAATCGTTGCAGTTCAGGTCGGTAAACAAGGCTTTGCCCCGCTCCACGTTCCCTTCGGGCAAGACGAAGCCCCGAGATTGGGTGTTGCAGGCTTGCAGCAGTACAAAAGCTAGTGCAAATGCCGCGATGAATACTTGGTAGCGCGGTCGGGAAAAAAGGGTGGCTCGTTTCATGGTTGGTCAGGTTTGGTGATACGCAATAAAAATAATGATACTCCTCAAATGCGGTGATGATATTGCTCATTAACTAGAAGAGCAGCTGCGCCTAATTTTGGCAAATAAAGTGGAAAGCACCCAAAGTCACCCCATATCTAGCGTAGGCTAAAGTGCTTTTCAACAAGTGTTTTAGGGTGGAAGACGGTCTGTAGCGCTGCAAAGTCAACCCCTTCAAATAGCGACACCGTGGCGGCGCTAGAGAGAGGCTTTGCTATTTTGGCAGATCAAAACATGCATGTCGCTATTTGGGGTATGCCAGACAATAATTTTGAATATCAAACCAAATACAAACTTTTCCAATCATGAAGAATTTTAAGTTTCTCCTGCTCCTCTTCGCCCTGACCGGAGCGATGGTCACTTGGCAAGGCTGTGACGATGACGATGACAACGAGCCGGAACCCACTTGCATGGACGGCATCCAAAACGGGGATGAGACCGGCGTGGATTGCGGCGGCGATTGCGACCCATGCGAAGTAGGCATACAAGGCCGGTGGCAATCCTCCGGCGATAATGTAGCACCTATCTTGGTGACCACAGCCGGTACGGATAGCATCTACGCCGAGTTTAATACGGATTTCACCTACTTGGTAGAGCAGTACGACACTTCCGGCGCCAAACTGGACTTGGTCGGCACCTACACGCAGGAAGAGAGCGATGTAGATGGCATTTGGACCATCACAGTACAGCAGTCTGCGCCGTCCGTGCTCACCTCTGAAGGTATCTTTGAGGTCAACGGCGATGAGATGCGTTACGAAATCGCGCAAACGTCGCCTGAATTGCCGGGTGTGACGCCACCTACGCCACAGGGCGGCTTTGGCAGCACGAGCGCCGGCGCTTTTGGTGAAAACAACATACAAGTCTACGAGCGGGTAGAGTAGTTCGCTCGAATACCCAAGCGCAAACGATAGCCTCAGCCCGCGAAGCCTCATACGCCGAGCGGGCTGGCTTTTTACACCTACCAAATTGAACTGAGCCATGCTTCGACCATCTCTACTGTTGCTGTTGCTTGTGGGGCTACCCCTGCTGGCTACGGCGCAATCCATACCGCCCTACTTCAAGCAGCTGGAAGAAAAAGTCCCGGAGGAATCGGATAAGGAATTCCAGTACATTGCCTTTTTCTACAACCACTACAACAACAGCAACATCTACCCCTCCAATGATTTCCTGCAGGGGCAGGTCATTGGGCGGCTCTTTGGCCAGAATACCACCACGACTTCAGACTCCCTGGCCTCCTCCTTTTTCGAGCAGCGCATACTGCCGTTTTTCATCTACAAGCCCAAGCTGTTTGACAACCGGGTGACCCTGCGGGCGTCCTTCGAGATTGACTTCACTTGGGGCGACGCGGCCTATGGTACCGGCGGCAACTCCGGTGCGGCACCTTCTGGCGATCAGGTCAACTTGCAGACGCAAAACGTGGAGTTGGAGTTCATCCCCGCGCCCGGCTGGGCCGTCAACCTAGGGCTGCAGCGCATGTTCGACAGCCCGTACAACCCGTACCGGACTTTCTTCGGCGATATGCTGCATTCGGCCTACCGGCTGCATTACTGGGGCACCGATGGCGTGGGTATCACAGTGCGGCAGGACGCCGACTACTACCGCTGGAAAGCCGGCTTTTTCCAGTTGTACGAAAACTTCATACAGCGGGTGGATGATGTGCACATGATGGAGTTCAACTACCAGCGCTCTTTGGGCACCAAGTGGCACTGGGGCGGCTCGCTCTACTATGTGCGGGACCGGGCAAACGGGCAAGGCGGCCCCTCCATACTCGGCCAGGGCCTGAACAGCACGCTGACGGCCTACAACGGCACCTTCCGCTTCCCGTTCGGCGGCCGGCCGTACCGGGCTGATGTGGGGTGGCTGGGCACTTACTTCGATTACAACCTAAGCCAGATGGCGGACACCTGGTTCGCCTCCGGTTATGTGAATTACAACTTCGGCCGGACGCAGCTCAACGAGAATGATGTGTGGGAAGAAGGGCCTTCCATCAGTGGCCTGGGGGCCAACCTGCGGCTCGGTTACCGCTACGGCAAAACACCGAACGACGCCGTCTACGCGGACGCCATGTTTGCTTCCGGCGACGACAACGGCGTGGCGGACGACCGCTACAGCGGCGTGATGACCGGCAATACTTGGGCGACCCCCGGCGGCTTGAATGTCAGCCACGGTGCTTATCTGCTCTTCCCCCACGCTAATGTCGTCAACCGCTACGTAGCGGCCGTCACGGATATTTCCAATATGGGCTTTGGCCTGACCGGCGGCACGCTCAACCTGAGCCGTGACTTCATCCCCTACAAGCTTAACGGCAAAATTGGCATGGCGACGGCTATCAGCAATGCCGAGCCGGTGCAGGGGGGCTCCTTCATGGGGGTAGAAGGCAACTTCAAAGTAGGGTATACCCTCGGCACTTTTATGGACCTGGAGCTGCACGCTGCTCACCTATGGCTCGGCAATTTTTACGACAGCCCCGCTGTGAACGGCGGCATGCAAGAGCGCCCGGCTGACCCCTACACGGTATTGGTGGTCTTCAAATGGCTCATGTTTTAAACTCAATAGCCCGTTTCATCCCCTGCTAAACTACGATTACGATGCGAACCTTTATCACTTTGTTCTCCTTGCTGTTGCTGAGCGGTTGCGGATGGCAGCAGCGTGTGCCGACGGTGCAGACTTTCGACGAGTTGCCTTACCCCTTCCCCGCCCAAAAGGTCAAGCTGGAAAGCGGGGAGGAAATCGCCTATTTTGACGAAGGCGAAGGGCAACCTATTATTTTCATACACGGGCTGGGCAGTTACGCGCCGGCCTGGAAAAATAATATCGAGGGGCTTCAGGAGAACTTCCGCTGCATCGCCTTGGACCTGCCCGGCTACGGCAAGTCGAGCAAGGGCAAGTACGAGGCGAGCATGACGTACTACGCCACAATTATCAAAAACTTCATGCAGGCGCTGGGGCTGGAAAAGGCGGTGCTCGCCGGGCACTCCATGGGCGGTCAGATCGCCATGACCACAGCCTTGGCCTACCCTGATATGGTGGAACGTTTGGTGCTAGTTGCCCCGGCCGGGTTTGAGCGTTTCCACAAAGGCGAAAAAGAGTGGTTCCGTCAGGTGCTGACGCCCACCGCGGTCAAGTTGACGACGGTAGACCAGATCAAAGAGAATATTGCCTGGAACTTTTACGACATGCCCGAAGCGGCTGAGTTTATGATTACCGACCGCATTGCCATGCGGGATGCCGCGGGTTTTGATGCCTACTGTTACATCATACCCGAGTGCGTGAAAGGCATGGTCGACGAGCCGGTCTTCGAGTTTTTGCCCCAGCTGGAACAGCCGGTCCTGGTGATTTTCGGCCATCAGGATAACCTCATCCCCAATCGTTTTCTCAACGGCGGGGAAACGGAAGCCATTGCCCGGCAAGGGGTGGAGCAATTGCCGAACGCCCAATTGAAGATGGTTGACAAAGCGGGCCACTTCGTCCACTTTGAGCGGTCGGAAACGGTGAATGCGGAGATTCGGCGGTTTTTGGAGTAAGCAGAAAACAAGGGGTGGCGGCTACCCCTCTTCTTCTGATTGGTACTTTTGCAGCTTCATCCGCAGTGTTTTGCGGTTGATGCCCAGTATGCGCGCCGCTTTCGACTTATTGCCCCCTACGGCGTCCAATACTTTTTGAATGTGCCGCCGCTCCACTTCTTCCAATGGCAGTAGGCCTTCTTCCGCGGTTTCTTCCTGGCTAAGGTCAGTTTGCCGCAAGTAGGCCGGGAAGTGTTTCAAGTGGATGTGCCCATCGGAGAGGATCAAGGCGCGCTGGGCGATGTTTTCCAGCTCCCGGATATTGCCGGGCCAGCTGTGCTGCTGAAGCAGTTGCATGGCATCTTCAGATACCGTTGGCCGCGGCCGGTCAAACTCCTCGGCGAACTTGTCCAGAAAGTGGTGCAAAAGCAAGGGGATGTCCTCGCGCCGTTCCCGCAGCGGCGGCGTGCGGATGGCAATCACATGGAGGCGGTAGTACAAGTCTTCGCGAAATTTACCGGACTTGCTAAGGGCGTGCAAGTCGCTGTTGGTGGCCGCGATAATGCGCACATCCACTTTTTGGGTTTGGTTGGCGCCGATCATCTTCACTTCTTTCTCCTGTATGACCCGGAGCAAGCGGGTCTGCACGGCCGGCGAAGCATTCCCGATTTCGTCCAGGAATATGGTCCCGCCTTCTGCCGATTGGAAAAAGCCGGGGCGGGTCGCGTCGGCACCGGTAAAAGCGCCCTTTACGAAGCCAAAGAGTTCGCTTTCGAGCAGGTTCTCGGGGATCGCCCCGCAGTTGACGGCGACAAACGGGCCATGCTGGTAGCGGCCGCTGTAGTGTATGGCACGGGCGACGAGCTCTTTGCCAGTGCCGCTTTCCCCCTCTACTAGCGTAGTGACTTTGGTGTCCTTCACCCGCTGAATGAGGTCGATGAGGGCTTGGGTCTCTGCGGACTGCCCGATGATGCCGTGGAAGTACTGCGTTTCGCTGCCTGTTTCCTGCTTTTTACCTGGTATAGCGGAGTGCCCATAGCGTTGGCGGAGTGTTTTTTCGACTGCTGATTTGAGCTCTTTGGCGGTGAACGGCTTGGAGAGGTAGTCCATCGCCCCTGATTTGACCGCTTCCACTGCTCCGGAAACCGAAGGGAAGCCCGTGATGACCAAAACAGGGATGTCCGGGAAGTTCGCTTTCACGTATTTCACCAGCTGCATGCCATCGCGGCCCGGCATGCGTATATCGGTAATGAGCAAGTCCACGTCCGAGTTTTGCAGAATGTCAATGGCGTCACCGACTTCACTAGCCTGAAAGGTAGCGTACTGCAGGGCGGTCAGCTGCCGGCGCAGCACCTCCAGCATGTCGTAGGAGTCATCTACTAGTAAGATGCTGATTTGTTTCACAGTTTCGGGTTTAGGGGAAGGTGGACGTAAAAGGTGGCTCCTTCGCCGGCTTCGCTCTCTACGTAGATGCGCCCGCCGTGGTTTTTGACGATGCCGTGCACGACACTCAGCCCCAATCCGGAGCCTTCCCCGGGGGCTTTGGTAGAGAAGAAGGGTTCAAAGATGCGCTCGCGGACCTCTCGTTGAATACCGTGGCCAAAGTCCTGGATGCGAAGCAGCAACTCCTCCCCCTCCTTTTCCAACTCAATGACAATCTTTTGCCCGGCTTTGGAAGCATGCAGTGCGTTGATCAGCAAATTGAATACCACCTGGGTAAACTGAATGGGGTCAATCTGGGCGTCAAGTGGGGCCGCAGGCGGGTGAAACACCGGCCGGACTGCCGCATTCTTGAAGGTCACACGCAGCAACTGCAAGGCTTCTTCCACCAATTCCGTTACGGAGACTTGCTCCATCTGCTGCGGCATTTCACAGGCGAAAAACATTAGCTTTTTGACGATTTCGCGGGAGTGCATGGCGGAGTTGATGATTTTTTCAATGTCGTGCTCCATCTGCGCGTCGGCAGCGCGGTCCTGAATGAGCTGCGCGAAGCCTAGGATGTTACCCAGTGGGGTGTTGAGCTCGTGGGCGATGCCTGCTGTGATTTCTCCGAGTATGGTCAGCCGGTCTGCTTGCTCGAATTTGCGGCGTAGTAAAGCCTCCCGTTCGCGCTGTTCGTCCCGCTCGATAATGCCGCTAATTTCTTGGGCCAATGTCCTTAACAATAGTTCTTCTTCGTGCAGAAAAGGCGGCGGGGGCGTTTGGTCGTAAACGTAGTGCATAGCCAAGTGGCCCCGTTCCCGCTGCCGTATAGTGACGGGGTGCCGTTGGGTAGCACGCTGTTTGGCCATCGTGCCGGAGCGATAAGAACGCCCGTCAAAAACCAACTCCGCCACAGCGTACTCTGGATGTTGCCAAGCTTTAGGCAGCGCATTGACCACCTCCTGTAGCTTTTCTTCCAAAGGGGATAAAGAAGTAGCCGCTATGTTTGAAATCTCGTATAGACAGCTTAGCTCTTTGATACGCTCCTGTAGGGCGTGCACCAAATCCTTGTCTACTCGCTGTGACGGCATAGTTTTTTTCAATTGAGGTGTATGGCCGAAAAGGGGCCGGGCTGCTCTTCCATTCTTTCTTCTCTGGTGGAACGTTTCTCTAC
>JAAAOU010000377.1 GCA_009908745.1 Bacteroidota bacterium | reverse complement strand
CACCAACGGGCTGGGTATGGGGTGGCAAGACTATGTGACGAGCTTAGAAGTCAATGCCTTTATCCAAAACTGGATCACGGGCACCGGTGTATTCTACCTCATTTGTGCGCTGGCCGCTGCTTTCCTGCCCCGCTTGGGCAAGCCGGGGCGCTGGCTGATGTACCTGGGAGCGGCAAGCTTGGTCTTTCTGGCGGCGCTGTACTGCAAAGAAAAGTTCTTCTTCGTCGGGCAATTTTTTGAATACACGCTGCAGTTTGGCAGCCCGGTGCTGCTGGCCCTTTGGTCGGCACGGCCTGATTACCCACCCAGCCGGCGGATGGTACTAGGCATTAAAATCGCTATAGCCCTCACCTTCACTTGCCACGGCTTGTATGCATTTGGTTATTACCCCCGGCCAGGGCATTTTGTGTATATGACGATGAGCATACTCTCCGTAGGGAACGAGCAAGCGGCGCTCTTCTTGCAAGCAGCGGGTATCTTGGATTTTGCCTTGAGCATCATGCTGTTCCTACCGGGGCGCGCGCCGTTGTACGCTGCTGCTTATGCCGTGTTTTGGGGGCTGGCTACCACACTCGCCCGCCCTTGGTCCGCGCTGATTACATCGGGTTGGGAACTCATGTGGCTGCAGTGGATGCACGAAGCGGTGATGCGTCTGCCCCACTTCCTCATCCCGCTTTTGCTGACCCACTATTTGTGGGCGTCAGGCCGTGAGAAAGCGGCTCGTCCGAAGCCAAGCGGCATAAGCAAGCAGGAGTGGGCTACATAGCCAAGATTTCCGCCATGCGTACGAGGTCGTTGTCGAGTTCTTTAGCTTCGGCTATGGCCTGATCGAAGGGGGTGTACTTGATCTTTCCGTTTACCAAGCCCGTCATGACGTTTTGTTCGCCGCCAATGAGCCCTTCCACGGAGGAAAAGCCGAGGCGGCTGGCCAGTACGCGGTCGAGGCCAGTAGGGGAGCCTCCGCGCTGCAAGTGCCCGATGATGGTCACTTTGGTGTCGTAAAAGTCAAAGGCTTCTTTCACTTTTCGTGCGATCTCAGTAGCGTTGCCGTTTTTGTTGCCTTCTGCCACGATCACCAGGCTGAACAGTTTTTTGCGGCGCGCCCCTTTCTTCAGGGCGTTGACCAGTTGCTCGATGGAGGTGTCCGTCTCCGGGATAAGCACGGAGCCCGCCCCGCTGCCGATGGCCGTATTGAGGGCGATGAAGCCAGAGTTGCGCCCCATCACTTCTACAAAAAACAGGCGGTTGTGCGAATCTGCAGTGTCGCGGATCTTATCTGCCGCTTCGATGGCGGTATTTACGGAAGTATCAAAGCCAATCGTGAAGTCCGTACCGAAGAGGTCGTTGTCTATCGTGCCGGGTATGCCGATGAAGGGGATGTCGTACTCTTCGGTGAACACCTTAGCCCCGGTAAAGGTACCATTGCCACCGATGGCGATGCAGGCGTCGATGTCAAAAGCAAGCAGGGACTCATAAGCCGAGCGCCGGCCTTCCGGGGTCATAAACCGCTGACTGCGGGCCGTCTTTAAGATGGTGCCGCCCCGGTGTATGATGTTGCCCACGTCCCCCCGTTCAAGGCGCTTGAGGTCGCCGTCGATCATCCCTTCGTAACCCCGCATAATGCCATAGACGTGCATATCGTGGAAAGAAGCCGTACGCACTACAGCGCGCAGTGCGGCGTTCATACCCGGCGCATCCCCACCGGAAGTGAATACGGCAATCCGTTTGATATTCTTGCTCATGTTGTCGATGCTGTTTTACCGTTGGTTTGTTCTGTATGAAATTTCACGAGATTGTCGATGGGCTTTTGTATGAAAATACCCGGCCGCATCTCGCGCTCTTCCAATATCACCTCAAATATGGTACGGAAATAATAGGCCACCGAGCCAATGAAGTGTACCGGCAGCACCATGTGGTTGTGGTACTTGCGCACATGCCGGTCAATGAACTGCTCGAAGCTGTCAAAAAGAATACGGAGAATAAAAGGGTGGTCTTGGTGCTCACCCATAAACTTAGTGAAAGAAGCTAAGTAAGCATTGGGCGGGTCGAGGCTGTAGACCTTATCTAAAATGGACTGTTTGCCTTCCGGCAGGGTAGCGTCGAGCTTGTCGCTGAGCACTTTAGGCATTTCCCGGTAAAAATACGCCCGCAGCAGCCGTTTGGCCAGGTGGGTGCCGCTGCCCTCATCGCCCAGCAAATAGCCAAGGTTGGTGATATTGTCTACGACCTTTATGCCATCGTACAAGCAGGAATTGGAGCCAGTGCCCACAATGCAGGAAATACCTGGCTCCCGGCCGCAGGTGGCGCGGGCTGCCCCGAGCAAGTCGTGCTCGACTTCAATATCGGCATTCTCAAAAATGCGTTGCAAAGCGCGGTGGACGGTGCCTTTCCGCCGGTCGTCCCAACAGCCTGCCCCGTAGTAAAAAAGCTGTTCCGCCTGGGCGGTGTGGAGGTCCTTGTCCGCAAATGCCTCGGACAAGGCTTCGAATATCTGTTCTTCATTATGGAATACCGGGTTGAACCCTTTAGTCGTCAAACTCGCTATCCCTTCCGCGTTGATCATTTTCCAGTCGGCTTTGGTCGAGCCGCCGTCTACTACTACTTTCATAAGCCTGGTTTTCGTCGAAATAAAGGTAGTGTAAAAATTACACTAAGCCCAAGCGGCCGGGGCACAAAATCCCGGCGGTTCAGCAAATTGTTGCAGATTTGACTGATCGTGAAACACTTAGCGCTGGGCTACTGCAGTTGCAAAACCGCCTCTTTTATACGCTGCACGGCGGTTTCAAGTTCGCGAACACTAGCCGCGTAGGAGATGCGGAAGCAGTCCGGCGCCCCGAAAGCCGAGCCGGTCACGGTAGCAACGTGCGCTTTTTGCAAGAGATACTCGCAGAAGTCATCGGAGTTGTTGATCGCGAAATCACCCGCCCGCTTGCCGTAAAAAGCACTGATATCCGGGAAGATGTAGAAGGCGCCCTGTGGCCGATTGACCTTCATGCCAGGGATTTCGCTCAGCCCTTCGATCATGAGGTCTCGGCGTTGCAGAAAAGCCTCGCGCATCTCGTGGGTAGGCGTCATATCTGCCATCAGGGCGTGCGCGCCTGCCATCTGGCCAAAAGCGCTGGCCCCCGAGGTGAACTGGCCCTGTATCTTGGCGCAAGCCTTGGCGATCCAAGCCGGGGCGCCGATGTAGCCCAACCGCCAGCCGGTCATGGCAAAGCCTTTGGAGAAGCCGTTGACGGTAATCGTGCGGTCTTTCACCGGTGCGTAGCTGCCGATGCTGGCGTGTTGGCCCGTGAAATTGATATACTCATAGATTTCGTCGGAGATGATATAGAGCCCTTCTTGTTCCGCTGCCACATCCGCCAGCGCTTCCAGCTCCGATTGGCTGTAGACCGAGCCGGTAGGGTTGCAGGGCGAGGAGAACAGCAGGATGCGCGTGCGGGGGGTGATGGCCGCTTTCAGTTGCTCTGGCGTTACTTTATAGTCTTGCTCAATGCCGGCGCTGATTTCTACGGGAACGCCCCCTGCCATTTTCACAATAGCAGAATAAGAGACCCAGTAAGGAGCCAAGATAGCCACCTCATCCCCTTCGTCCAGCATAGACATGCACAGGTTGGCAATAGATTGCTTGGCACCGTTGGACACCACGATCTGGTCCAGCCCGTATTCCAGCCCGTTGTCGCGCTTAAACTTTTCCTGAATGGCTTGGCGCAATTCCACAAGGCCAGGTACCGGCGTGTATTTGGTATACCCTTCGTCCAAAGCCTTCTTGGCAGCGGCTTTGATATGGTCCGGGGTGTCAAAATCGGGTTCGCCCAAACTGAGGCTGATGACATCGTGCCCTTCGGCGGCCAAGTCGCGGGCCATCTGCGCCATTTTGATGGTTGCCGATTCTTCCATCTGCAAAATGCGTTGTGAGAGGTGGGAAGTGCTTGCCACTGACATATTTAGGAGGTGGTTTGATTTTTGAATGGCTGCAAAATTAGTATTTTTTGGAAAGACCATTGATAAAAGAGCAGGCCGGGCCCAAAAAAAGTTCGGCGGTCGCCAAAGTGGGTGATTTTTTCTATCTTCGATCCAAATTTCAAGGCGATTCATGAGCAAGAAAAAGCAGCAACGGCGCGCCAAAGCAGTGCCCAAGTCTGGACAAAAAACCAAAGCGCATTCCCCAAAAGCATACCCGCTTCCGCAAAGCGATCAGGACCCGCTCTACCGCAAGCTGTTCCTGTATTCCTTCATCGGTATGCTGCTCATCAGCATGCTGCTGTCTTTCGGTACGGGGATCAACGGTGACGATGAGTACCAAGTGGATTACTCGGAAAAGCTGGTCGACTACTACTTGACGATGGGGCAGGACACCTCCGCCCTGTACATCGAAAAGGGGAACATGCACTACTACGGCGGCTTTTTCGACTTGACGGCGGGGCTGGTGAACCACGCGGCGGGCTTGACGCCTTTCGACAAAGCGTACCATCAGGTGCGCCACGGCTTAAACGCGGTCATGGGAGCGGTCGCGCTGCTTTTCATGGGGCTGTTCGTCCGCCAGATCGCGGGCTGGCGTGCTGCCCTGCTGGCCGTGTGGCTGATGTTCTTGTCGCCCCGCTTTTTTGGCCACAGCCAGATGAACCCGAAGGATATCCCTTTCGCAGCGGGCTTCGCGGTAGCGCTACACTATATGGTGCGTTTGCTGCGCGCCGTGCCGAAGGTGCGCTGGCAAGACGCTTTAGGCTTGGCGCTGGGCATAGGCTTGGCATTGGCTACCCGGGCGGGCGGCCTGCTCTTGATCCCCTACCTGTTCTTGTTTGCGGGCATTGATTTTCTCTACCGCTACGGCCTGAAAAACCTGGGGCAGTACACCAAAGAAATTGGCGTTTACCTAGGTTGGGCAGCCGCTGCTTCCGTTGGCGGTTACTTCTTGGCGGTATTGACCTGGCCAGCGGCTTTGGTCGATCCACTGGGGCACCCCTTGGAGGCACTGACGGAATTCTCCAAGCTCGGTGTGCGCATCCGCCTGCTATTTGAAGGGGAAAATGTAATGTCGGACGATACCGCTTGGTACTACCCCGTGCTTTGGATTGGGAAAACCATACCGCTGTACGCTGTGGCGGGTTTTCTCGGCGGGATTGTCGTACTGCCCCGTTTGCTCAAACAGTATTACCCCACGGCGGTTTGGCTGGCGTTTTTCGCCACCGTATTTCCAGTGGCCTACATCATTTACAATGACTCCATCCTGCACGATGGCTGGCGGCACTTGATGTTCACCTACCCCAGCTTGGTGGCGGTAGCGGCGCTGTTTTGGACGGAAATGGAGCAGCTCGCTAAGGGGCAAAAAGCGGCTACCTACGCGGTTTACGGGATATTGGGCCTGATGGTGCTGGAGTCCACCGTTTTCATTGCCCGCAACCCGAACCTGTCCTATGTGTATTTCAACCCGCTCGGCGGAGGCCTGCAGGGGGCTTACGGCTACTACGAAACGGACTACTGGGGCGTAGGCGTGAAGGAAGCGCTGGACTGGATGGAGCAGGAAGGGATACTCAGTGAGGATATGCCGGAGGAGCTGACCATAGGCACCACTTTTTTCTACCCGGTCACTTGGCAAGCCAAAAAGCGCTACGGCAAAAAGGTGAAGACCAAATACGTGCGCTTCAACTCGCGCTACGACGAAAACTGGGACTATGGCATATTCCCCTCCCGTTTTATACGCGGGCCGCATTTGCAAGCAGGTTCTTGGCCGACGAGCCGCTCCGTGCATACGGTAACGGCCAATGGCGTGCCCATCGTCACTATTGAAAAGAACGAAAACGCTTACGCCTACCGGGGGCAGCAAGCGGTGAAAAAACGCAATTGGGCCGAGGCCATTACCCAATTCCAGCAAGAGGTGGAAGCGCACCCCGACAACGAGATCGCTTGGATAGGCTTGGCAAACGCTTACCTCAATACCCAGCAATTCGATCAAGCATTGGAAGCTGCCCAGCGTGCATTGGAAGTGGCACCGGATGTGGAGTCCGCATTACTGTATGAAGGCTTGGCCTACTTGAATTCCAACCGGCCGGACCAGGCCTTACAGGCTTTTGACCACGTGGTGCGCGTAAACGACGAGTACTTCCTCGGCTACTACTACATGGCACTCATCCATCAGGAACGGCAACGTTTCCGGCAGGCGTACGAGCAGGCGCAAAAAGCCATCGAGGCCAACCCGCGCTTTAAGCAAGCGTACCAAATAGCTGCGAAAGCCCTGCAACAACTGGGGGACACCCAAAACGCACAGCGGTACCTTGATGCAGCCAGTAAACTTTAAATATTTACTTTTGTGGTTTTGAAAACCGGCAGCCCGCGCGCTGCCGCTAATTTTGGTGCCCGCAGCATGAACTATAAACTGTTGTTTCCGACTTACCGCAACCGCTACCTGTTCGTACGCCGCCACCTACGGCGTATGACCCAGGAAAAAGATTTCAACCAAGCGCTCAACTTGGGTACCGGCGAAGGCGACTACGACCAGATGATCAGCCAATTTTGCCAGCAGCTGACCTCCTGTGACATCAACGAAACAGACATCGCCTACGCCCAGCAGCTCAATGCCGGCAACCCAAAAATCACCTACCGCGTAGAAGACGCCCTGAACCTTAGCTTCGCAGACAATACTTTTGACTTGGTGGTCTCCGTGGACGTTATCGAGCACGTGGGCCAGCCCGAGCGCATGATAGAGGAAGTACAGCGGGTGCTCAAACCGGAGGGCGTGGCCCTGATTACTTTTCCGTCTTTAGATTTTCCCTTAACTTACGACCCTGTAAACCGCATACTGAGTTGGTTCGGAGACCACAAAGTCTCTCAGGGGGCTTATGCTTTCGGCCATGAGTATCTGGTATCCAAAGATGACTTCCGGGCTTGGTCCGGCAAAAATCACCTGAAAGTGCTCCAGGAACAAAACCTCAGCGGCTATATCATAGGGTTGCTGGAAATGTACTGGACCGGTTTTATACAGCGCATCTTTAAGGCCAACTCCACCAACCTGAAAAGCCACAACAGAAAGAATATTAGCCTGCGCCCGTCCGTTAAGGAGCCAGCTTTGTCAAAGGTCACGGATGCGATTATCGCTTTGGACCATAAGCTGTTTGGCAAATCTCGGGCTTCGGTCGGCAAAGGCTTCATCGTACAAAAGAAAAACTGACTTTATGAAAGACCGACTCTTGGAACTCAAAGACCGCTTGCACCAAGCCGAAATCGGCGGCGGGCAAAAGCGTATCGACAAACAGCACGAAAAGGGCAAGCTCACCGCGCGGGAACGGATACATTTCCTGCTGGACGAAGGCTCTTTTGAGGAAATCGGCGCTTTTGTGAAGCACCGCTGCACCGACTTCGGCATGGCGGAACAGCGTATACCAGGAGATGGCGTAGTGACAGGTTACGGCACGATCGACGGCCGCCTCGTCTACGTGTTTGCCCAAGACTTTACGGTGTTTGGCGGCTCGCTGTCGGAAACCCACGCCGAAAAGATTTGCAAAATCATGGATATGTCCATGAAAAACGGGGCCCCGCTCATCGGCTTGAACGATTCCGGTGGTGCCCGGATTCAGGAAGGCGTGCGTTCGCTTGGCGGCTACGCTGACATATTCTACCGCAACGTGATGTCTTCCGGGGTGGTGCCGCAGATTTCCGCTATCATGGGCCCTTGTGCCGGTGGCGCGGTGTATTCGCCCGCTATGACGGACTTCACGGTTATGGTAGAAGGCACCTCATATATGTTCGTCACCGGCCCCAACGTGGTCAAAACCGTGACCAACGAAGAGGTGACGGCCGAAGAGCTTGGCGGTGCTTCTGCCCACTCTACCAAGTCAGGGGTTACCCACTTGACTGCCGCCAACGATATAGACTGCATCCACAAGATCAAGCTGCTGCTCAGCTATATGCCGCAAAACTGTGAGGAAAAGCCGGAAAAGCTGCCCTACGAAATGGGCGACGAGCTCCGGGAGCAGCTCCGGGACATGGTGCCTGAGAATACCAATCAGCCTTATGACATCCGCGATGTCGTAAAGGGTATCGTTGACGAAGCATCCTTCCTGGAAGTGCACGAAAACTACGCGGAGAATATCGTGGTCGGTTTTGCCCGCATCGGCGGCCGCAGCATTGGAATCGTCGGTAATCAGCCCATGAGCCTGGCGGGCGTGCTAGATGTAGAAAGCTCCAAGAAAGGGGCCCGTTTTGTACGCTTCTGCGACTGCTTCAACATACCGCTGTTGGTGTTGGTGGATGTACCGGGCTTTTTGCCGGGCACGGACCAGGAATGGAACGGCATTATCGCAAACGGTGCGAAGCTGCTTTATGCTTTTAGCGAGGCCACGGTGCCGCGCATCACGCTCATCACCCGCAAAGCTTACGGTGGCGCGTACGACGTGATGAACTCTAAGCATATCGGTGCGGACATGAACTTCGCCTGGCCCTCTGCCGAAATTGCGGTGATGGGGGCCAAGGGCGCTTCCGAGATCATTTTCCGGCGGGAAATTAAGGAAGCGGATGACCCCGAGGCTATGCTTGCCGAGAAGGAAGCGGAGTACCAAGAAAAGTTTGCCCACCCGTACCGCGCAGCGAGCCGCGGCTTTATCGACGAGGTGATTGACCCCGTCCACACAAGGCGCAAGCTGATCAAGGCCTTTGCTATGCTCGAAAACAAGGTGGGGCGCTTGCCACGTAAGAAGCACGGCAATATCCCGTTGTAAAATACACCACTTTAATTGTATCACAACGACAGCTGCCCGTCGCTCAGAGCGGGGCAGCTGTTTGCTATTCGCGCGCTAAATAGTATGAAAAACGAACTGATGGAAGACTACACACTGATTGAGACCCCGGACGCCCTCGACCAATTTTACGAAGCGCACAAAGATTTAGACTGGCTAGGCTTCGACACGGAGTTTGTAGGGGAAAAGCGCTACACGACCCGCCTTTGCTTGATTCAGACGATTTCTGACAGAGGGCTCTACCTAATTGACCCCATCCGTCTCCAAGAGCGGCTCGGCCCTTTTCTGCGCCTGATTGAGGATGCCCGCATCGAGAAGATCACCCACGCGGGCGACAACGACTACCGCCTGCTGTACAATCTCTATGGCACCTTGCCCCGCAATGTATTCGATACGCAGGTGGTAGGCGGTTTTGTGGGGTACAAATACCCGACTTCCTTTCGCAAATTGGTGGAAGGCGAGCTAGGCAAACGGCTGAAAAAAGGCTACGCCGTGGCGGATTGGGAAGCGCGCCCGCTCAAGAACAAGCCGATTAAATACGCCCTGGACGATGTCATCCCTTTGCCCGGCTTGTGGCGCAGTTTGAAGAAAAAGCTCAAAGAACGCGAGCGCGAACACTGGGCAGAAGAGGAGCTGCAGCGCCTGGAGCTGGAGTCTTCATACTACAAGGACCCCCACCACGACGCGATCAACAGCAACCTGATGCGCAACCTCAATACCAAGGAGAAAGCTTTTCTGCTACGCCTCTACGCTTGGCGGGACCAACTGGCCAAAAAGCGGGACCACTCCAAGGAAATGGTACTGGCCAGCAAATACATCGGCCATATCGTCAGGGGCATCCCCTCGGGGGCCAACGCCCTGCAGCAAAACCGCCGCATCCCCAACAAGCTTGCCCATAAGTATGGCAAGGAATTCGAAGCTTTGTACAAAAAGGACGTCACGCCCGAAGAGCGGGAAATACTGGCCCGCGTACCATCGGAGGCCGATATACCTGCTAAAGAGCAGGTGCTCATGGAGTTGCTCTACCACGTCATCAAATACCGTTGTCTGGAAGAAGATATCTCGATTAATATGGTGGTGCCGCGCAATCTGCTGAAAACCATCCGCAGCGGGGAAGAAACAGCCAAAAACGCGGTCGGAGACGGCTGGCGCAAGGAAATGCTGGGTAAGTACTTCATTGATTGGCTGGCTACCGCAAAGGATATGAATGTGGAGTTAGCGGACGACAAGATCGTGCTCATCCCCCGGTAAAATGGCATAAGCACGGCAGCCTTGTAGTTACCGTGCTTGCACATACGGCTTTACGCCTTCACCTTGTCGCCAATAATGCGCTTGGCGGCCTCGAGTATGGCGGTATCTTCAAGGTGGACGATGCCGCCGTTCGGGCCGGGTTGGATGTGGAGATCGACGATTTCCCCGTTCTCAAATTTTTTGGCGCCGAAGTAATTTCTTACCGTTTGCTCGGAAATGCTCAGTTCTTGGGCGATGCGCTTGACACTGCCGGTAGGAAGTTGGTGTTTGATAGACCTTAGCTCTTCGTGGGTAATATGCATTGGACTTGAATTTAGTGAAGGAATGTAGATGCTCTTTTCTCAAAGAGAAATTTACGCTTTTCAGGCGGATTTATCAACCGTTCAGCGCTAAAAGTTGCATCTTTTGTTTGGTGTTTTAATTATTTCCCAAAACAAAAAAGAGCTGCTAGGGGCGTGCATTTCCCGCAGTGCTTTGTCTTTCCTGTTCATTAAGGTCTAAAACAAACCGGAAATATTCCCCGCTTCATCAATATCAATGTGATTGGCGGCCGGCTCGGCGGGCAGGCCGGGCATGCGCATCATGTTGCCGCTGATGGGGACCAAGAACCCTGCCCCGGCGGCGATCTCTATCTCCCGGATGTAAATGCGGAAGCCCGACGGCCGCCCGAGCAGCTTTGCATTATCCGATAAGGACTTTTGGGTTTTGGCTATGCAGACGGGCAGCTTCTCGAGTTCGAGTCGCTTGATGCGGCGCAAGTCACGCTCCGCCTGTGTGCTGTAATCCACGCCTTCTGCTCCGTAAATCCGCGTGGCGATGGTTTCG
>JAAAOU010000420.1 GCA_009908745.1 Bacteroidota bacterium | reverse complement strand
GGGGAACTTGAAGCCCCAAGATGCATCAGTAGGTTTCCCGACGATTTCCGAATTCATTAAATTGCCTAGCCGGATGAAGCAGCCGGCCAGCGCGGTAGGCACGACTACCCGGTCAAGCACCCAAAGCACAGAGCGTTTGGACACCCGGCGCGAGAAGATGTACAATGCGATAATGATACCGATAGCACCGCCGTGACTTGCCAGCCCGCCTTCCCAGATGGCAATAATTTCCCCCAAGTTTTGAGAGTAGTAGTCCCATTCGTAAAAGAATACATGGCCCAGCCGCGCACCTACTACCGCACCGATTACCATGTGGATGAATATTTTATCGAGCCACTCCTCCGGTTCGTTTTCCGCCTCAAACATCGCCCGGACGATGTAGAGCCCGATGAGAAAGCCGGCAGCAAATAACAAACCGTACCAACGGAGCGTAAGCGGGCCAATACTGACGATTTCTGGAGATGCAGTCCAAGTAATATAGGCGAGTAAATCTTGCATGAGATGAGGTTTTTCAGAAAACCCAATATTAGCAATACTTGAGCGCAATTGTGGTTACGAGCGTATTAATTTTTAGTGCTGCTGATCAGCCGGGTTCACCCCAGTTTTTTCATTCGCCGGAAGGCATTGTAGGCTAACAGGGCAATGAGCAAGATGGGAATCCACAAAAAGGAAGGGGACAGGCCTGTGGAGTGCCCGAGGGCGATCTGCACAATATTCCAGCAGCTGTACAGGATCAGTACATTGGTTACCAGCATAATGCCCGACACCAATGTACTGCTTTCCCGATAAAGGGCAGCTTCGTTTTCGTCCGTCACTTCTACCGGGTAGTTCATCATGCCGGGTTGACGTCGGATGAGGAAGAGGATCACGCTGATAACTAGCGCCAGCAGGGGGAAAACAAACAGCGTCGCTTTACTGCGGTGGGCTATAGGGGTGCCTTTGGCGTCAAACCGTATGGGGACCTCCTCGGGGAGCTGCCCATAATAATAGACCGCGACGAAGAATAATATCAGCAAAACGATCACATTAGCGATGTCCAGTAAAAAGGCGTACCTGCCAATATGTAACTTACCAGAATCAGACATGGGGCATACTATTAAGAGGCCATATTCAGGAGCCCCTCGAATGCCCCGGATGGGCTAAGAGCTAACTCCTCCCTAAATCTACGGGTTTTATCTGAGACTCTAGGACGGCCACGGCATAATTCTCACCTGTTTTCCGGCTCTCTTTGATAATGTAAGTTTGGAAGGAAGGTAATGCGCGCTGTGGCAAAATAAGGTAATAAGGCTTGCCTACTGGGGGTGCCGGCGCGTACAGTTTGCTATAGCCGGGGTTCCAATTCAGCAGTCTTTCTTCGCTGATGTTGCAGTGCTGTGCAATGAGGGAGAGGTCGATATCCTGATGTATCCTGAATACGCTAAAGTTTTGGTGTTGGGAAGCTTTGTACACGGGGTCTATACCATGCGCGTCATAGTTTTCCGCTATGTAAATGGTGGCGATAATCCGAGGTAAGTACCGGCGGGTTTGCTGGGGCAGCAGGTGCTCGATGTCCCAGAAATTGTCACAACCACTAGCTTCTACCGCTCTTCTTACCCTTCCTGGGCCACAGTTGTAAGCGGCCAGGGCCAGCGACCAGTCGTCAAACTGCTTGTACAGCTGGCTAAGGTAGCGCATAGCTGCATCCGTAGAGCGGTACGGGTGCTTACGCTCGTCCACCCACTCATTGATCTTTAGCCCAAAGCTTCTGCCGGTAGCCGGCATAAACTGCCATAGGCCAGCCGCTCCCGCTCCGGATTCTATGCCGGGCTGCAGGCGCGACTCTAAGAGGGGGATATACTTTAGTGCCCTAGGCAGCTGGTAAGCCTTCAGGTAGTAGTCAAAAATCGGGAAATACATCGAGGAGCGCCCGAGCATGTAGGCGGTGGAGCGTTGGCCCGAACGCAGATAGCCAGAAAGCTCTTCGCGCACTTCGGCCGTGTAGTCCACGCGGAACGGCAGGTCCATTTGCAGTAAGCGCTCCGGGATATTGTGTTGAAGCTGCTGTTGCCAGCCGGGGGCAGCCTCCACCCTTGGTAGGTCTAGGAGGCTGCAAATAATAAGAAATGCCGGGAGTAAGTGTGCCGTTCTCATATCCGAGGTTGAGTTTTTCTGAAAGGGTGTACGCCCCCCGGATCATTTGGTTACCCTTTTTAGGGTATTTTTCAAAATAACTCCTTACGGATCAGCTGTTTATAGCGGGCCTGCTGTGTCGAGAAGCACCGTCGTTACTGGCCTAACAAATTAAACACGGTGGTGCCTGCCGCTCGTGGGCAAATACCACCGTGTCATTTCTCACTGTAAATACTACGGCCGGGCCAGATAGTCAGGCGTCGCTACATAAAGCAGCAGCTCCTGATTGACGGTGACTTCCGGGGCGGGAAGTTGGTTCCAGCGTTGAACCTCGGCAGGGGTGCATTGGAAGCGGCGGTTGATGTATTCCATCGTTTCACCCGGGCGTACTACATAGTACATGCGGTGCAAAGTGGGGTAGAGCATGTCGAACGCCTCCTCCTGCACGCCATTGCGGCTGTTCAAAAAGGCCTCAAACGGGCGGTAAGCATTGACAGGCAGCAAAAGCAGGTAACCTTGCGTGGAGGCAGGGATCACGTTCTGCTGGAAAGCCGGGTTTAGTCGACGCAGCTCCTGCACGGACAAGCCCGTGATGTGCGCGACCTCGCTGAGGGGCAGGCGCTCTGTGACGCGTACTGCCCGCAGCTCTTGGTTGTTCCAGTCGTTGGATTTTGGCTTCAGGTCGTGGGCATTGTAGTAGTTGGCGATGTAAGCGGCCGCGATGAAGCGGGGTACATACTCCCGGGTTTCGCGGGGCAGGAATTCTGCCAGCGTGTAAAAGTCCCGGCAGCCAGCTTGCTTGATCGCTGCATTCACCCGCACCGGGCCACAGTTGTAAGCCGCAAGCACCAGCGACCAATCCTTGTATTGCTTATACAACCGGCCCAGCATACGCACGGCCGCCTCCGTGGAACGGTATGGGTCGAGCCGCTCGTCCACCTGCCCGTTTACTTTCAGATCGTAAAGCCGGGCAGAAGCAGGCATAAACTGCCATAGGCCCGCTGCGCCGGCGTAGGAGCGTGCTTTGGGGGCCAACCCCGTTTCTACGATGGGCAGATAACGGAGCTCCTGCGGCAATCCGTAAAGGTGGAGGTAATGCTCAAAAATCGGGAAGTATACCGAACTGCGGCCCAGCATTATTTCCGTATCGCGGTAACCATTGGTCACATATTCTTTGATACGCTGACGCACGGTGGCGTCATAGCGAATTTCGAAAGGCATATTGAGCTGCTCAAGCCGCACTTTCACATCGCTTTCTATGCTGGAAGACCAGCGATAGTTGCTTTCGGGGCCAGCCCCTGGGATTAAGGCTGTCGTTTTGGGCATAGCTGTGAGGCTTTGAGCTGCCAATACAGCTACAACTGTCCATGGGAATTTCATCGTACATTGGTTTTGCATGAAGCCGGGCGGCGCAACCTTTGCACTGAGGTCGTGGTTGTCGCTGCCTAAAGCTGGCTGGCTAGTGTTCGGCTAGCTGCCCGCTTTGTCTACCAAGCATTTAGCGGGTAGAGGCCTGCAATAGTTTTTACTCTCTTTGTTTCGTACATGTGAATTTACGCAGAGGGTTGATGCTCTGTTTCAATTCGTCAGCAAAGCTATACCCTTTCCCCATAAAAATCAAAGATTTATGCTTTGCTGTGCTCCTAAAGGGCGTGTAGAGGGCCGGCTGTGCCCCAACTGTTAATGAAAAATATTTGGCAGTTCAGTGCCTGTTCAGGCCTAGTCTAAGCAAGGGGGAGCAGCGTAGAATATAATACCCTAAACAAGGTATACCGCCATCGTATCTACGGTCGTGCGGGTAGGGGCATACCCTGATTTTCAAAAGTGTTAATTTTTTCTTAAAGTTTTCTTAAGCCGCAAGTAGAAAGCTTATAACAATGTGTGCTCATGCTCGCAAAATAGTCGTACCTTAGTAACAGAGTAGCTAAAACACAGAACACCATGATGGTCAACATACTAGCATTCGGTATTGCCAAAGACATACTGGGGAGCAGCCAGTTATCCATCGAGTTGCCGGAGAGCGCTACGGTGGGGCAGCTCAAAGCACAACTTTGCGAGCGCTACCCGGCGTTTGAAAAACTGGCGTCGCTTTCTATCGCTGTGAATACCAGTTACGCTGCGGACGATGCGAGCATAGAGCCTACGGACGAAGTCGTCATTATCCCTCCGGTGAGCGGCGGATAGGCGGATTAGGTTTTAAGAAGTAACGATAATTCGCTATATTCGGCAGTCCCCCCGTCATTTCCCATGAGCAACACATATGTGGCCCCATGACCGGTATGCACATTAAACAACTATTGGCAGCGTAGCCAAAGTCCATGGTTTTTGGGCTTTCGCCGAGCTGCCGTAACGGAGCACATATACTTGCTATGAGAAAAACTACTTTACTAGCCCTGCTACTGCTAGGGGTAAGCACAGCGGTTACAGGGCAGCAAGCTGCCCAGCATCAAAACCGGGCAGCCTCCCTACTGCTAAGCGGAGAGCACGAAGCGGCCTGTTCGGAACTGAAACTTGCCGCTCAATTATACCGCTCTGAAAAAGAGTGGGTGCCATTCTTTTCCTGCCTGACCCAGCTCACCCAAGCTTACCTCAGCGTTAATGATCTGGCGGAAGCTAAAGCGACAGCGAAAGACGCCCTTTGGCAAAGTATTGACCTGCTAGGGCGCAACAATAACGAAGCCGCACAGGCCGCTCATCAACTGGCCCAAGTGTACGCTGCAGCAGGCCGTTTTGAAGACGCCATGCAGTACCATAGTATGGGGCTGGATATCCGCACGGACATGCACGGGCAGTTCCACCCTACAGTATCTGACTCCTACGTTCACATCGCCATCACTTGCAGGGATGCAGGCCGGTTGGAGCAGGCGCAAACGCATTTGGGTAAAGCCCTTTCCATCTTGCAGTCTACTTACCGGGAAGAGCACCCTGAGACGGTGCCGGTCTTGTTGCAGATGGGAAAGTTATACAAGATGATGGGCAAAGTGCCAGAAGCCAAGTCGGTGTACCAAAAAGCCGTTTTTATTCAGCGCCAAGCGGGGGGGACTGGCACCGAGGATTTTGTGCCTGCCCTGATAGAGTTGGCGAGGTTTTCTTCGCCCGAGGAGCGTGCTCGCTACTTTGAGGAGGCTGACGCTGTAATTGGGGAGCTCGGCCTTTCTGCTGGCAGGGCTGTGGGCGAGACGCAGCTTTTTTGGGCCGACGCAGCGGCTTGTCAAGGCCAGCTTTCGGAGGCTTTAGGCAAGGGCGAGGCTGCTGTACAAGCCTTGTCGTCGCTACCCGCTTCGGATACTTTAAAGGCAAAGGCAGTACGGCTATGCGCACGTACTGCTAGCGCGCTTGGGCAGGAAGGGGCGGCGCTAGAGTTCTATGATATACTGTTGTCGTCCGGAATAGACAATTCTGCTCCGGTCATTTTAGAAGCAGCCGAAGCGGCTTTGGCCGCCGGCCAAGATGATCAGGCGGTGCGCTGGAGTGGCCCATTGCTGGAAGCCGATAGAGGCGAATGGGGCTGGGCCGCGCGTCTTACACAGGCAACGGCCTACTTTCAGCGCCGGCAATTGGCAGAAGCACGTACCATGCTGGACGATGCCGAATGGCAAGCTGCACCGCCTCATTTGGCCAGCCGCGCCCATGCGCTGGCCGCCGAAGCCGCCCTGGCGCAGGAAGCCTACGAGGAGAGCATGCAGCACATTACGGCTGGTTTGTCTTTGGTCGACAATAACGACCATTTTGCGCGCCTCCAATTGTATGCTGTTTCGGGAATGCTGCATGTGATACTCGCGGAGCAAGACCGCAACGCGCTGCACAATTTACAGCAATCGGAAGCGGCCTTTGCAGCGTATCAGCGCTCACTGTCAGCTTTGCTGAAGCATCGCCCCCTTTCTCCGCGCGAGCAGCGCTGGCTGGAAGAAAACCACATTACAATATACGGGCATGCATTAGAGCACTGCTTCCTGCTGTATCAGCAGCGGCAAGAAAAGGCGTTGTTAGCGGCTGCTTTTCGGTACATGGAGCAGGCCAAGCAATTGACGTTGTACTTGGAGCGTTCTTACTGGCAGCCAAGCCGCCTTGCTCAGCAGCTGCGGTACTTTAGCCTAGAAGGGGCAACGGCATTATACGACGAACAACTGAACGCGTGGCGGGAAAACGCACCGTCAATCTTTGAAGCGGTGCCCTCAATAGTCGATTTTCAATCCACCCTAGAAGAGCAATCCGCGCAAGCCTTGAATTATTACGTAGGAAAAGCGTCTTTGTACGTGTTGCACCTTACGCCCGAAGGCAGCGTGTTGCTTCGCAAAGCTTGGAACAGCGCCAACCGAAAGCTATTGGCAAGCTTCGTGCGCCAAAGTACGGTAGATGGTTACCGGCAACAAGGTGCTCCGGTTAGTGCACTACTGCTGCCATCTCTGCTTAAGCAGGAACGATGGCAAAAGTTATTGATTTTCCCTGCCACCCAATTGCTGGCTTTACCCTACGCGGCACTTCCTTGGAGGGGGCAGTTGCTAGGCCAGCGCTATGAGATGTACAGCCATGTTAGCAGCAGCGCCATGCTGGCTCAGTGGGCGCAGCAAGAAACGGCTGCTTTTGAAGGCGCGCGGGTGGGGCTGCTACCAGAAGCTTTACACGTTGGTAGTGGGGCTATTGCGTTGCCCACAAAAGGACGGCCCGGTTCTTCCTGCCAGCCAAGTATACTGTCTTGGATACAGGAAGGAGGTGGTCAGTTGCTGACCTTGCAGCAGTGGATAAGCAAGCCCTATCAAGCGCTAAGCGTACTGGCTTTGCCGGAGTGGCGGGTCGATAGCCTGGTAGCGGCTTTGCCCAAGCAAAACAGCTCCGTCAACCAACTGCTACTCGCAGAACCGGTTCCCCATTCGGAAAGGCCGGCCGCCTCGCTATATGCCCTGTCTAGCTGGCTCAACAGCAATACCCGTCAAATTGTCCTCTACCCTGATATTTGCGTACAGGCGGATGCGATAAAATCACCCTTGGCTGCCTGCGAGCAAACGGGGAATATGGCCAAGAGCCTTTTGGCCCTGCGCCAGCAAGCAGCCGCTACGAACAATTCTTCTATCATTTGGCAGATGCAAATTTTCGGCGCACCGTCTTTTGCTGGCAGGGCAAGCAGCAACATCCCCATCAAGTGGATACTCGGCATCATAGGCGCCCTCATCCTATTGGGGTGGTGGGTGAAGCGGTGAACCCAAATAGCCGGCCGTAAAACTACTACGACATCAGCATACGCTGAATATCAGAGTAGGCAACGATGGAGGAGTGGGTGTACTGCTCGCAGCTTTCCCATACTTGGGCCCTGAAGCTGGCATTATACGTTATCGGTGAAGACTTGACAATCTGGCCTTCACACAACCCCTGCCAGTCAAAAGCGTGTGAAAAAATCACAAGATTAACGGTCAAACCGGTCCAAGCCCAAGCCTTCGATAAGGTTGACCAGTTTCTCCGCATAATCGGGGTCTGTCGCGTAGCCGGCTTTTTTGAGGCCACGTGCCCAGCTCCGGTAGTCCGTACTCCGCAGCTCGAACAGCGGCTGGTAGCGCTCGCTGCGCTTAAGCAGCAAGCTGTGGGCACGGTAGCTTTCCCAAGCACTTTTGTAAATGCGGAAAAAGTCCTTGTGGCTATCGTCGGTAAAGTTGCTGCAGTGGCCTTGGCGGCAGCGGCGGGAAAAACATTTCATGCCGAAATGGTTGTTGTTGCGGGTGGCCAGCTTGCTTTCCCCCACGTTGCTTTCCAGCAGGCCTTGCGCCAGGGTGATACTAGCCGGGATACCGTACTTTTCCATCTCCATTTGCGCGACTTTGGCGAAGCGTTTGACGTAAGCTTTTTGCTTGGCCTTTTTGCTGATGCGGGCGGCTTTGCTTTCCGCTGACGGCTCGCCTTTGTCATCGGCGGTCAGGTTGGAGTAGGTGTTGGCTAAGTTGCTCACGTTAAGGCGCTTGTGCCGCTGTTCTTGGCTGGCCTTTGCTTTGGGCTTTGCCTTCAGGGAAGTATTGATGGGCTTGGCTACTGCGGAGTAGCTTGCTGCAGATTGGGCCGCTGCTGCTGTGGTGGCCGCCTTCGCAGAACGGACCACAGCTGCCGGCGCTTGGCTAAGCTGCAAGTCGATGTCCATATCTTTATGATACGCCATATAGGCCGCTGCGCCTAAAAGCGCCATTTTCAGCCAGTGCTGCTGCAGGCCGTTGCTGATCCGTGTGCCCGCCTGCTTGGCGTGCTGACGGAGGGGAAGGGTCGGTTTCAAGTCCATGTTCCGCACATTTTGTGTTGCAATAAACAAGATGGACACAAAAATAAAACCTTTTGTTTTAAAAACAAATTTTTGCAAACATTTGTATTGCCCCGCCTCGGCTTGCACGCTTTTGCGCCCCTTTAACCCGATGCTAACTATAATTTAGCACAATTTAATTGGCACAACGGCCAGACAAAGGCTACTTTTGCGGGACAGCAAAAAAATACTATGATGAAGCAGTTTCTTTTGTTATCTGCATTTGTACTTCTTGGAACGGGCATGGTTTCTGCCCAGAAATACGGCCACCTCAACTTCGGCAACCTCCTTTCTTCCCTGGAAGAGACACAGGCAGCGGACTCCACGCTGGCGGACTATCAGGATCAACTGGTGGCAAAGGGAGAAGAAATGGCAAAAGAGTGGCAACAGAAAGCTCAGGCTTTCGCCAAAAAAGCGCAAGCTGGCGAGCTGCCGCCCGTCAAGCAGCAAGAGCAGCAGCAAGCACTGGAAGAGGAACGCGCCAAAATATTGGAATACGAGCAGGATGTCTCCAAAAAAGTGCAGCAACGGCGCAAAGAACTGCTCGAGCCGATCATCGCAAAAGTGGAAGCCGCCATCGACGATGTGGCTGAGGAAAACGGCTATGTCATGATTTTTGACACGAGCGTCTTCAACGCTATCCTCTTCGCCGAAGAAAGTGACGATGTCATGGAATTGGTGAAAGCCAAGTTGTAAACCCCTGCCAAGAGAAGAAAAGAACCCTGCCGCGGCTGATACGGCGGGGTTCTTCGTCTATCACAAGCCCCTTTGATATGGAGCCCGTCACTTACCCCGAACAACACCGCGATGTCGTGGAAGCCCTACTGGTTGACGGCCGTTTTCTGCTGGAAGGTGACGCCGCTTTCATGACCCTCAAGCAGCAGGTTGATTTCTACCGGGATTTTTTCCGTTCTTCCTTTGGGTTGGAGCTACAGTACCACAGCGAGTACGCTTTTTTGCAGAGTGGCCGGGACACAGACGCGTTGTCTCGGGATATTTGCATTTTTATCGGGGTGCTGTGTTACGAGTTGGACCGCGAGGGGTATAATCTGCTCGAGCAGCTGTCTTTTCACACCTTGGAGTTCGAACAGGTAGAGCAGTTCTTTGAGCTGTCTTCTTTCCGGGAGGTACTCGAAGCGACTTCCAATTTGCAAGATGCGCCTTCCCGCCGCAATTTCTACAACCGGCTCCACCGCCGGCGCATCATAGAGAAACTCGATGAGCAAACCTTCCGTTTTACGCCCGCCCACAAGTACTTCCTCGACTTCGCCCGGCAAGTAGCGCGTTATCAGCACCATTTGCAGGAGGAGGAATAAGCCCTTATCGTATGCAGCGTCTGGACCAAGCCATTTTTGATTATTGCGAGCAGTACTCTGACACCCCGGAGAGGGTATTGTATGAACTCGAGCGGGAAACCCACCTGAAAACGCTTGCCCCGCAGATGCTTTCCGGCCCGCTGCAGGGGCAACTGCTCCGTATGCTGAGCCAGCTGAAACAACCTCAAAAAGCACTGGAGATTGGCACCTTCACAGGGTACGCGGCGATCTGCTTGGCACGGGGGCTTACCCCGGGCGGCATCCTTCACACCATAGAGGCCAACCCCGAGCTGGAGTACCTGATACGCAAATACCTGGAGAAGGCAGGGCTCGACGAGCAGGTACAGCTACACATTGGAGATGCGCTGGAGGTCGTGCCTACGTTGCCCGGCCCGTTCGACCTGGTTTTCATAGACGCTGGCAAGCAGTACTACCGCGATTATTACGGTTTGGTCATTGACAAAATGGCTCCCGGCGGTTTGATCATAGCCGATAATGTCTTGTGGAGCGGGAAGGTAGCTACTGATAAGCGGGAAACCGATGAGGATACCAAACAGCTCCATGCCTTCAACCTGATGCTGCGGGAGGACGAGCGGGTAGAGAGCCTGCTGTTGCCCATCAGGGATGGGTTGCTCGTGGCAAGAAGGCGATAACAAGGGGGATTTTCGAATTTACAGCGGCTACCATTTGAATCGGGCCCGATATACATTCATCGGCCTATATGGCCACTCGTCGGTAAGTGGTGGACAACACCCGGTTTTTGCTCCATATTTGTGACTGTAACCAATCACCCGACTGCTTTTAAATTACAAGAATCACCTATGAAAAATTTGATGCCTATTCTCCTCCTGTTGTGTATGCCAATTTTATCGCTCGCAGGCAACAGCGTTACTTTCGTCATCAACAATTTGGAAACCGATGAAGAAAAAGTGATCGTCTACCCGGAAGGCACGACCTATGAGGTCATGGACGAAGAAGGCAAAGCTATTCCTCCGGTAGAAAAAGAAGGAGCTGCTTTTACCTACGAAGAAAAGCAAATCACCCTATTGGTTTACCCGAGTTACCGCCAGGGTAAAGCGGATGATTACTCCCTGACCAATAAACGCCTGCGTGTATTTGAAACCAACCGCGATGCTAAGCGGCAAGGTTATGCCAAGAACTGGACCGAGAGCGTAATTGTAATCAACCGGGGGCACGATGAAAAGTACGTGAGCCGGCCATACGGCGTCGAGACAGCATATAAGAAGTCTGCCGAACTGCAAAAGAAAATAGTGCTAGCCTCTGAGGAGCGCCCGGGGCAGTATAATTTGAAGCTCTACTTCAAAAACGGCCTCGAGTTTCACTACCAAGACGGAGAGGCGACCGCCAGTTTGAACGGCAAGCCACTCATCGTCGAGGGCAAGTACATTGTGCATTCTGACAGGGGCACGGCAAAGATCAGCTTCAACCCCAAGACCGGAAAAACTTGGTGGGTATTCACTGAGGAGAAAGAAGCTACCGCTGAGTAAAGTGGACAGCCACCCGTGTGGAGGAAAAATGAGTGACATGAATAAAGAAAGCATTTGGCACCGGCAAGTTGGCGGCATCCGCTTGTATGAATTAGCGGCAATAGCGGGATTGTATCTGTTTTTTGCCCTAAGCTACCACCTGACCCTCTGGCTAAACGTTACAGATTTCCGGGATGAGGATGATCTATTCTTCAGCTTGCAGGAGTTCATGGATAACGCCGGCCTTCAGTACTTCTGCATGTTTGCCACATCAGTGCCTATATGGTGGCTGATCTTCCGGAGGTTGCGGCACTGTAAGCTTCAATACCGTTTGCTGCTGCATATCATCGGCTTGCCCCTGCTAGTATTGGTCGGGGGCTGGAAAGGCTACCATTACTTATGCGATTATTTTGGCTTCAACCACTTGGGCGGTTGGGGGCAAGTGTGGGACGTGTATATCCCGGCGCTTTTCTACTTTATACAGTTTGGTATGCTGCACGCTTACGAGTACTATCGCAGCAACGAGCGTAACCTCAAGCTCAAAGCTGCTCTGAGCGAAGCTGCCCTGAAAAGCGAACTCGCAGCCCTCAAAGCCCAGCTTAACCCTCATTTTCTGTATAACACTTTCAATGCGATCAGCGCTTCGGTACCACCGGAGCAAGAGCAGACGCGCGAGATGATCGCCCAGCTGTCCGACCTGTTCCGCTATCAGCTAAAAGCCTCAAAGTCCAACAAAGTAACCCTGGACGAGGAACTACAATTTGTGGAAAAATACCTAGCGCTGGAGAAAGCCCGCTTTGAAGACCGCCTGCAGGTAGTCATTGACGTGCCGGATGCCCTGCGCGAACGCATGGTCCCGCCTATGATCTTGCAACCCCTGGTGGAAAACTCGATCAAGCATGGCATTTCTAACCTCATTCAGGGCGGTCAGGTGCTGATCCGCGTACGCCAGAAAGGCAGCCAATTGGCCTTTGAAGTCTCGGACACCGGAGAAGGCCTAGCCGATAAGGGGCACTTGTTTCGCAACGGCGGCGTAGGCTTGAAGAATACCCGTTTGCGCCTAGAGAAGCAATACGGTAGCGAGCTGCGCATCAGCGACAATAAGCCCCAAGGGTTAAAAATAGAATTTGCAATTTAGCCTGGCAGCCCGAAGTGTGAAGTCCCAACAAGCACTTAATTACCAAACCTGGCAAACCAGCTTATGAAAAAAGTAATCATCGTAGACGACGAATCAGCCGGCCGCAAGCTTATCCGGGAATACCTAGAGGATTATCCCGAGCTGGTACTGATGGGGGAAGCCAACAACGGCGTAGATGCCATCAAAGCCATCCGGGAATTTGAGCCGGACTTGGTTTTCTTGGATATACAAATGCCGGGCATGAGCGGCTTCGAAGTACTCACGCATCTCGACGAGATTCCGCAAGTCATCTTTTCCACCGCTTACGATCAGTACGCGCTCCGGGCATTTGAAGTCCATGCCGTAGACTACCTGCTCAAGCCATACACCAAAGAACGTTTCCACGAGGCGGTGCAGCGGGTGCTCAAAGCGGAAAGCACCCCTTCTCTCGGCACGCTCACCGAGAGCCTGCTGCAAGACAAGCAAACCTTCCCCGAGCGCATCCTCGTGCAGTCTGGCCGCCGCCTTATCAATCTCGCCGTCGAGAACATTATCCGTATCGAGGCCGATGGCGATTACTCCCGGCTGATCACGGAAGAAGGCTTCCACCTCAGCAACTACGGCATCGGCAAAGTAGAGGAAAGGCTCAACCCCGAGGTCTTCATCCGCGTCCACCGCTCCTCCATCATCAACATCAACCGGGTGCAGAGCGTCGACAAGTATGCCAGCAGCTACGACGTGAAAATGCAGAACGGCGACGTGGTGCGGGTGAGCCGGGGGTATATGGACCGCATCAAGGAGTTGATGTTTTAAAATTATTACGCTAGCAGAGGCTCGCTGCTTTGGCAGGAACCACAGACTGTGGCAGCGAAAATAACGCTCCCCAGTCCTTCTCCCAGTCCTCCCCGATCACCGCTCCGGGCCAGGGCTCTTCCGCCAGCCCCTCTTCTTTGAGCAGTGCATTGCCGATCGCGCATTCTAGGCAGCGCCGTTGGTCACAGTAGGCCGACTTGAGCTGCAGCAGGGCTTGCGATTGGTACGCCGATTGCGCGTTCATGCCCACTTTTTTCCAGCCGCGGATGATGCGGTTCTGTTCTGGCCGCAGGTCTTCCAGCACATTTAGCGCCTTGTCCTGCATACGGGCATCCCCTTTGCGTTTGCCGTACAGGAAGAGGAAAGGGACGATGGTATTGATGATGATCAGGTGTACCGTGCTCTGCCCCAGCGCTTTTTGCTGCCGGCGGGAAGTTTTGTCAAAGGTATAGTGCTCCCACCAGTAGTTAGAGAGCTTCACCTCGAATACGTTTTCCAGTTCCTTCACATCTTGCGCGCTCATCACTTTGCTGAACAGGCTGGCCGTCTGATAGAGCAAGGCTGCCAGTTGCGCTATGCGGACCGTCGGGAAGTTGGCCGGCCGCAGCCGCATGAATTTCCAAGCTTGCAGGGGTATGGGGCGCAAGCCGTGTTTTTTTTGCAGAAAGCGGTACTCCTGCAGCAATCGCCGCGGGTATTCGTCGGCCCAATCTTGCTGTTCCAGCAGGCCCGACTGCCCGAACAGCAGCGCTTCCATCTGGAACAAGCTGTGCCGGTATTTCTTGAGCAACAGCAGCGGCGTTTGCTGCGCCAGCATTTCCATTGGGTCACCATTGACTTTGCTGCCGAAACTGCGGGCGAGAAACTGGTAAAAGGTCGCTTCCCAGTCTTCTTGGTTTTGGGTCAGCCGCTTGGTCATCAAGCCAGCCTTCTGCTCCAGCCGCTCCGCTGCCAGCCGGTCTAGCCAGAGGTGGCGGGTGAGCTCGTTGACCGTAGGCAAAGCCTCAGCGCAGGGCACCCAAGATTCATTGTGCAGCAACCGCTGGTAGTGGGCTGCTAGGCGCCGGGAGATACGGTTCTTCATCTCCAGGCAGGGGATCAGGCTGCCGGTCGTGCGGGCAATCGGCTGGTCGTCCTCAAATACGACGTGCAGTATCACATTGTCGTAGGCTAGGTCCTCCTGATGACGGTGCTGCAGCCAGTCTGACGAACGCAGGTGCATTTCTACATTGCCTGCCCACAGGGTGTCGCCTATGCGCAGGCGGGCGTTGAGGAAGTCAGGGCCTGCATCAGGGTTGTGCTGGCCGGGGTGCAGAATAGATACACGTTGACCGTCGGTAGTCTGTAGATCGTGGTGGTGGAAACGGCGCATACGCCAAGCGTAGTGGAGAAGTTCTTCTTTCATAAGGCGGTTTTTTTTGGGGTGAATACCTGTGCAGGTATTCATTGGGGTCGTTCTGCCGCCGGGAGAGGGCTTGCTGAACGATTATGATACAGATTTAATACAGAGACCGGCAATATTACCGGCATGGAAGCAATATACGGCGATTTGTTTTAAAAGTCAAATTTGGCAAACAAAAATTAAATATCCCAAAAAGAGCGGGGGCGCTCCAGCACGATAATCGTATCGCGAAAGGTCACCCAGAAGTAAGCCGATGCCAGTACGCCGAGCAAGAAGAACGCCCAAGCGCCGGCCAGCCAGAGTTTCAGCGGCAGCGCAATCAGCAAGAGGGCGAATACCTTGAGGTAAAAAAAGCGCTCGCGGTACGCGTAGCCCAGTGCCAGATGCAGTGCGCTGCCTACCTGCCAAAGCGCCAAGGCTGTAAAGGCAATAAGTGCCCAGGGCGAATAGGCACCGGCCAATAAGAGGATAACAACCACCGTCAAGAGAATAGACTGTGCGGTGAGGTCTGTAGTCATGCGGGATTTGCTGATCATGTTCTTTGTTTGTCGTTTATTGGCTTTGGCAATCTTTAAAAGACCGGTCAAGGTACCAAAAAGCACCCACAGTAGGCGGCAGCCAGAATAACCCAGCCAAGTACAAACCACTTTTGCCTTGTAAAGGCAACAATGCTTCTAGTTCGCCGTAAAGATAAGCCATTCCCACGGCTAGCAAACAGTAGCTGATTGCCCCGAAAGCATACAGGCCATGTTCATAAGAGTCGCGGCTGATACTTGTGGCAATAGCACTGAATACCTGCCAAAGACCTAAGGGGAAAGCCAGAAACAAAGCCAGCGCCATGTAGCGAGTCAAACCCGATATAGCACTGTAAATGATGGTCATTGAAATGGTAGCCATCAAAAAAACTTGTACGGTGACGTCCAGGTATTTAAAAGCAGTTTTATAGTTCATCTGTGGGTTATTACTAACTTCAAGATGTACCTTTTTTATTAAACTTTCAATGTTTTCTGAAAGTTTAACGTTTCATTGCTTGCTTTCTCAACCCAGTTGCCTGTAGGGTAAGGGGCTGCGACTGCTTAGTCGGTCACCGCGACCTCAAAGAAAATAGGCTGCGCAACATTTCTTACCCCGTCGTGCGCGTCAATCCGCACCCGGTAATCGCCCGCTTGGATGGTCTGTGGCACCTCGAACTCCAATTCAAAGTCGTAAGATTTGCCGACGCTACCATCAAACGTTACAAAGGCGTCGGTAGAAAAGGTGTTGCCAGAGCTCAGGTCCGTGTAGCTGACAAAAACCAGGCCGTTGCCACCTTCGCTGAGGGAGAAGTTGTCGGTCACTTGCCCTTCAAAACGCAGGGTTTCCCCCTTCTGTGCGGTCAGGCTGCTTTCCGTTGGTGATGCTACCGTCAACGCCGGCGGCTCTTCATCGGCCGGATGGTAAGCGCGGATACTGTAGAAATTGGCGAGGGGGTTGTCGTTGCCGGATTCGTCGAGTACCTGTACTTGGAAGTGGTAGGCGCCCGCAGTGATGTTATCCGGCGCTTTTAGCGAAAGCGTGACGGTTTCCGATTGGCTGGAGAGTTCCTCCAAGCTCAGCACGGTCCAGTCTTCCGTGACGCTGCCCACATTCGGTACCGGTATACCCGGAGTAGCGGACCCGCCGTGCCCGTGGCAGTCAAAATTATTGTGGATGTCTATCTTGTATTGCGACAAAGCTTGGTTGTCGGAAAACGCAAGCTCAGCCATCAGGGTCTCTCCGCCGCGGATGGTGAATACGGTGTCTTCCGTAGTGCCGCATATTTCACCAGGGGCGGGTGCAGGCGAGAGGCTGATTATCTGCATGCTGGGGGCGGTCACATCTACGCCGTTATCATCGTCGCAAGCCAAAAACAGAAACGGTATGAGGAGTAAAAATAGGTACTTCATTTTCATCAACTTTAGGTCTGTTAGAGGTTATGAACACCAATTTTTTATGGCCCTGAATCATCTTTTCCGCCACCTCTGCATCACGTCCTCACCTTCGTAGCTCCGGGCTACGAGGTTCCGGGCGCTCTTTGATCTGACGAAAAATATTGATCCATTGCCTATACAAAACCTGTATTCATAACCTCTATTTACAAAAGCGCATCAAATGCAACTTTGTTGCAAAAAGCTTGTTACTTTTGCGAAATGACAGGACTGAGACGCATACTGCTTTTTATTTTGGCCGTGACGGCTACGGCAAACAGCCTCAGCGCGCAGATTAGCGGGCGGGTAGTGGATGAGAGCGGGGCCGCCCTGCCTGGTGCTACTGTGCAGCTTACGCCAGATACGACCATCCGGGTCACGGGGTTGGACGGGGTCTTTATTTTTCCCCAGCCGCTGCCGGGGAAGCACTACTTGCAGGTGAGTTACGTTGGTTATGAAAGTGTGAAGCGGACCGTGCAGGTAGAATCGTCAGCAATCGATTTTGGGCCTATTGTCCTCCAGCAGGGAGAAGCGCTGCTCGAAACCGTTGTAGTCACGGAGGAGCACGCCAAGCAGGAGGGCGCGCTGGCTACGGACCATTTCACCGGTCAGGTCATTGAGGAGAACCTGCAAGGCACCTTCGCCCAGTCTATCGACAAACTGCCGGGCATGAGCGCGATCAACATCGGGGTCGGTATTGCCAAACCTGTTATCCGGGGCTTGTCGTCCAACCGCATTATCGTCAACAACCAAGGCATCAAGCAAGAAGGGCATCAGTGGGGGGCAGACCACGGCCTGGAGATCGACCAGTTTGGGGTAGAGCGGGTAGAGATCGTTAAGGGCCCGGCTTCTTTGCAGTACGGTTCCGATGGCTTGGGAGGGGTCATCAACATCATGCCGGGGCGTATTCCGCCGGAAGGGACAATCGTGGGTAGTGTTTTGGGCGTGCACAAGACCAATAACGCCCACTGGGGCGGTTCCGCCAATTTGAGCTTGAACATCGATGGCGTATTCGCGGCGGTCCGCTACAGCCATCAGGACTTCGCCGACTACCGGGTGCCGGCCGAGCAGTTTACCTACAATAGTTTTACGCTGCCCATCTTCGACCAGCAACTGAAAAACACGGCAGGACAGGAACGCAATTACAGCGCTACGGTAGGCCTGAACCGCTCTTGGGGCGTCACCCGCCTCACGTTCAGCGAGTACCGGCTGGAAGCAGGGTTGTTCTCGGGGGCCGTGGGTATCCCTCGCTCTTACGCTTTGCAAGACGATGGCAACGCGCGCGATATCGACATTCCCAAGCAGGAGGTGCGGCATACCAAACTCTCCTTGCACCAAGATTTTGTATTGGAAAATGGCCATATCAACCTCAATTTTGGCTACCAACGGAATTTGCGGCAGGAGTTCTCCTTCCCGGAATTCCACAGTATCCCCAGTTCGCAGATCGACCCTGGCAACACCCTGGGCTTACAGTTTGACCTGCAGACCTACAGCGCCAACTTGCACTACGAGCGCGAGTACGATACCGGTTGGCGGCAGGTCCACGGGGGGAACGTGCAGTGGCAAGACAACCGACGTGCCGGATTTGAGTTTTTGCTCCCGAACTTCCGCACCTTCCGGGCCGGTGTTTTCAGCTTGGTGGAAAAGCGGACCGACAGCGGCTGGCTGCTCAACGGCGGGCTGCGCTTTGACTACGCCACCAACGACACCGAGTTTTTCCGGCAGTGGGTGTGGGACAGCAACGAAAATATCACCGACTCGCTGATTGCGCCCGAGACTACGCCCGAGTTCTTCAACTGGTCGGCATCCGTGGGCGGCGCGCTGCCGCTGTGGGACGGGCGTACCCAGCTGAAGCTGAATTTTGGCAAAAGCTTCCGCGTGCCCTATCCGGCAGAAACCGTCTCTAATGGTATTCACCACGGCACCTTCCGCCATGAAGTAGGCACCCCTGGTCTGGAGTCCGAGCACGGCTACCAGTTGGATGCGAGTATGAATTGGGACAAACCCCGCTTCAGCGGCAGCTTGGCGGCCTACTTCAATTACTTCGACAATTACATCTACCTCGGGCCTACCTTCCCCGCCCGTTTTTCGCCCTTGCCGGAGTCTGGCCAGATCTTCCAGTACCGGCAGGATGACGCCATCTATACCGGCTTTGAGGCGCAGTACGACTGGTCGTTTTTGCCGAATTGGCGCTTGTCGCAAACCGCTGACTTCGTCCAAAGCTACAATATCCGCACCCAGCTCGCCCTGCCTTTCACCCCGCAGCCGACGGTGCAAACCAGCCTGCGCTACACCCTTCCCGAGCGCAACGGCTGGCTACAGTCTTTTTACGCCGAGCTGAATCATCAGTACGCTCTTGCCGCGGAGGGGCGCTACCGCATCGACCGCTCTGAGCGGGCTACCCCGGCTTACCAGCTGTGGGGGGCGGCTGTGGGCTTCAATTTTCACGGCCCAACCAACGCTCCCATACGGCTTAACCTACAGCTGCAGAACGCTTTTGATACGTTCTACCTCAACCACCTCAGCCGTTACCGCCTCATCAATGTGCCGGAGCAGGGGCGCAATCTGGTGGTAAGCTTGAAGGTGCCTTTTTCCGGGCGGCTGAAAAATTAACCGGCAAGCGCTTGCCGTACCGCACGGTCGACCTGTTCAAAGCGGGTGTACTCCGCCCGATCAATGAGCAGGAAAAGGGTGGTGAAACGGCAGGTATGACCGGGGGGCGGCAGCACTTCTACCGGTTGCTCATCATTTGTGTACCCTAAAGCTAGGCCCAGCGGCTGAATACGGTCGGCTAACTCTTGCCAATCGAGCTGCCCGTTCACGTCCACCCGTAAGAGTTCGTGCCCGTCGCTGTTGAAAAGGTTGTCCAGTACCTCTTCAGCCCCCGTCAGTATGCAGCGGGCGAGAATCTCTAGGTTTTTGGTGACCGGGCGGATGACGTCGTTAGCGCCGGCGGCGACAAACCGGGCTTGGTTAGTGGGCAGCACCGCCTCCGTGATGAGCCGGCCCCGGTACTGCCACTCTCGGCGCAATAGGTGGATAGTGGCGAAGGTTTTGGCGTCTGACTGCGGCTGCAGCGGCTCATCGCAAAGCAATACTAGTGCGTCGTACCCTTCAAGGCTCAGGGAGGGTGCCGACCAGCAATCCTCACCAACTAATTCTACGGTAGCTTCTTCGGAGAGTTCTTTTCGCAAGGTGCCGAGATAAGCATCGGCAGTTCGTGCTGCAATGCCAATTACGCCTACTTTTTCCGGCAGGCGGAACCCTTCTACGCTATGGCTCTCCGTGAGTGGAGCCAGGCAGCTCTCGATCTTGCGGCGGGCATTGGCGGTATCTCCAAACCGGTCGGTATCTACGAGGAAAATCAGCGGGTGGTCTTTCACCGTAGTACTGTCATCCGGATGCAGGATGTAGGCGTCTTCGGAAGTAGGGAAGCCTAGCAGCGTGGCGGTGCCGTGTACGGCCTTGCGGATTTCCCCGGCCGTTGTGGCGATGGGCAGGTGCAGGACCAGCATTTCCGTTTTGGAGTCTTTGGTGATTTCTTCCACCAAGGCTTCAGCGCCCGGTGCCAAGATCGAGCGGGCGAGCATGTCCGGGTAGTTGGGGTTGAAAAGCTGCACATGGGTTGCCCCTAATGCCCGTGCGTCTTCCGTGCGGGCGGCGTCTTGCAGTTCGGCAATGACTGGGGCTTGAACGCCGTGGGCCCGTAGACGCTGTATGAGGTCTAGGGTAGTAAAATCAGCGGTGTAGTCTTCCTGCTCCGGGCTGATGACCACGGTAGCGGCGCGCCGGACAGCGGCTTTGTCAAGGGTGTTGCTGTCGTAAATTGGCCCTACCACGTGCCGCACTTCCTGTTGGATCAATGGATCAGGCAGGGGCGTCATCTGATCGCTGACGATAATAATGTCGGCATCGTGCAATGGGGCAATGCTGCTGCGGATTTGGCGCACGGTATCGGTTAGGTACGCCTCCCGCCAGCCGAAAATAACGATATGGCCCTGGGCATTGATTGGCAGTTTGCCGTACAGGCGTTGTTCCCGTTTCTCAGCAGTAGCCTCGAACACTAGCCCAGCGAGTTGGGCGAGTATAAAAATGCCACCCAAGTACATCAGTAAGGCGGTGGAGAGCCGGCCGGCAGCCGTGGCAGCGGAAATATCCCCGTAGCCGACGGTCGTGGCGGTGGTGATGGTCAGCCAAGTGGCATCCCCCAAGCTGAGCCCCTCGAATAGCATCATAGCGAGCACGTGCAGCAACATCAGCAACAGGAAGAGCAGGCCTAGGATAGCAATCTGCCCCCGCAACGCGCTGCTGAAGGAACGGCGGATGTTTTTCAGTCGTCGGTTGAGTTGGTAAATGAGGTGCATATACGGGTTTTTTGCCTAGAGCGAATATAGCAATTGCCTTGGTTATAACAGTGTAAGGCTGGCTGCTTCTCAATAGGCGCCTCAGCCGGGCGTGTTAATAAAAACGGGCTGCTCCTCACATTGGGGGCAGCCCGTCCTTGCTTTTTGTTAGATGGGTGTTTGCTACCGCGCGTAAGCGATCGCCCGTTTTTCCCGGATCACCGTCACTTTGATCTGGCCCGGGTACTGCATTTCGTCCTGAATTTTCTGCGAAATTTTGAAAGAAAGGTCGTCCGCGTTTTTGTCGGTGACTTTCTCGGCTTCTACGATCACGCGCAGTTCACGGCCGGCTTGCATAGCGTAGGCTTTCTGTACGCCCTCGTGCTCCATAGCCAGCTCTTCCAGCTCGCCGATGCGCTGCAGGTAACTTTCGAGTATTTCGCGGCGGGCGCCCGGGCGGGCACCGGAGATGGCGTCGCAGGCCTGCACGATGGGGGAGATGATGTTGTTCATTTCCACCTCGTCGTGGTGGGCGCCTACAGCGTTAGAAATGACGGGGTTCTCCTTGTATTTTTCGCACAGTTTCATGCCGAGCAGGGCGTGCGACAATTCTGTTTCCTCTTCAGCAACCTTGCCGATGTCGTGCAGCAGGCCGGCCCGTTTGGCCATCTTGGCTTGTTTGCGGCTCAGGCCGAGCTCGGCAGCCATGATGGCGCAGAGGTTGGCGGTTTCGATGGAGTGCTTTAGCAGGTTCTGCCCGTAGGAAGAGCGGAAGCGCATACGGCCGACCATCTTTACGAGGTAGGCGTCCAAGCCGTGCAAGTCGAGGTCGATGACGGTGCGTTCCCCGATTTCGATAATCCGCTCGTCGAGTTGCTTGCGCACTTTGGCCACGACTTCTTCGATGCGAGCCGGGTGGATGCGGCCGTCGGCTACAAGGCGCTTCAGAGCCAGGCGGGCGACCTCACGGCGGATGGGGTCAAAGCTGGAAATGACGATGGCTTCCGGTGTGTCATCAACGACGATTTCGGCACCGGTGGCGGCTTCCAACGCCCGGATGTTACGCCCTTCGCGGCCGATGATTTGCCCTTTCAGGTCGTCGGAGTCCAAGTTGAAAACCGAGACGGTATTCTCGATGGTGTACTCGGCGCACATACGCTGAATAGACTGTATGATAATTTTCTTAGCCTCTTTGTTGGCGGTAACTTTGGCTTGCTCCACGGAGTTTTTGACAATCGCCATGGCGTCCGTTTCGGCTTTGGCTTTAACAGCTTCCAGCAGTTGCTCTTTGGCTTCGTGTTCGCTGAGGTTGGCCACTTTTTCCAGTTCTTTGATGTGCCGTTCGTTGGCGGCGTCGAGCTCTTCGCGTTTGCGGTGGGCTACTTTCAGCTGTTTCTCTAGGTTTTCGCGCAGGGCGATGGCGTCGGCTTCGCGCTGTTCCAGATCGGCTTGCTGGTCTCGGAGCGCTTTGACTTTGTCGCCGTAGCGGCTTTCCTTTTGTTTGAGCTCGCTCTCCAGGGCTTTGATTTCCATCTGCCGTTCTTTGAGCTCTACCATCTGCTCTGACTTATGGCTTTCGAACTCGGACTTGAGGCGGCTGAATTTTTCTTTTGCTTCCTGAATTTTTTTCTGTTTGATGCGCTCGTTTTTGCCTTCGGCTTGCGAGGTGATTTTTTCTGCTTTTTCCTCCGCTTCTGCGAGTACGCGCTTAGCGGTTTGGCGGGCTTCCTTGACCTCTTGGTCTACGGTAGCGTTGATCTCCTCGTAGCGTTTCTGCTTGGCTTTTTTGAAAGCGACTTGCATCAGCACGTAGCCGATGATGGCGCCAATGACGAGCCCGGCTACGATTCCAATTCCTATATCCATGATTGTAATGGTTTTTGAATGTTTAAGAACACTCAGCGGTGCGCCGTAGCATCAAAGGCGAGAAGACAGCGGTGGACAGTAATTACTGTTCGAGGGCTTGGTCGAGGAGTTGGTCGAGTTGGAAGAGCTTGCCCGACAAGGCGGGGTCGTTGCTTCCAGATGTTTTGGCTTTCTGCAGGTCTACCGCATAAGTCAGCAGGGCCATAGAAATACAGTCTTGCTTGTCTTTATTGGTATAGGTCAATTGAAAACGGTTGATTTTGTCATTCACCTCTTTGACGATCTTGCGGATTTTAGGTTCATCCGCTGCATCGATTTTGAGGGGATAGGGCCTGCCGGCAATCAGTACCGTTATATGTTTCATTTCCTTGTCCTGCACATCCAATCTATTGTTGGTGCAACCACTCGATGCACCGGTTGATCTCCTCGATGTATTGTTCAAGCTGTTGTTGCAGCTTTTCTGTGTCCTCTGGCTGTTGCTCGCGCTTGTTGTCCAGCGCTTGCTGTGATTGTTCCAGTTTATAAGTCAAGGTTTCCACTGCACCGTTTTGGCGGTCCAGCTCGGCCTTCAACGTTTGGTTTTCTTCTTTCAGGGCGGTATTGTCTCGTTGCAGCCGTTCCAGTTTTTGGACCAACTGCCGCACTTTCAGCTCAATACTGTCAATCCGCTCTGTAATGTTCATCTTGGGATTTCGGGTCATTATTTCCGGATGGACGCTCCGAGCTTGGATTCGTACTCGGCAATCAGCTTATTGACCACCTTGTCGACTTCCTTGTCTTTGAGCGTCTTTTCAGGGTTTTCAAAGGTGAAGCTTATGGCGTAGGATTTTTTGCCAGCGCCGAGTTGGGCTTCGTTTTCGTACACATCAAAGAGGTTGATGTCCTTGATGAGTTTCTTGCCTGCTTTACGGGCAACCGCCACAATATCATTAAATTTTACCGAATTATCAATAACCAAGGCTAAATCCCGGCGCACGGTCGGGTACTTATTGAGCTCTTCGAAGGCGACTTTGTGCTTGCGGCGGGACTTGACGAGGGCGTCCCAGCGGAAGTCGGCGTAGAACACGCTGCCGCGGATATCCATGGCTTTGGCCAGCTTGGAGTTGACTTTCCCAAAACGGACCAGTATCTGCGGCCCGCGGTGGTACTGCATCCCGAAGGAGAAATCTTCGTCCTTGATGGCCGTTTCTTGGTAGCCGTTAAGGCCAAAGCGGCTCAGCACTTGTTCCACGAAAGCTTTGAGGGTGTAATAGTCGGCTTCCCCCTTGCGGTTGTCCAGCCAGCTTTCGGCGTAGCGGTCGCCGGCGAGGAAGAGGCTGAGGTGCTGCTGCTCGTCGATTTTATTGTCGCCGTGCTGGTAGGTGCGGCCAAACTCGAACAGTTTTAGCCGGTTTTGCTGCCGGTTCTGGTTGTGCAGTATGGCTTCCAAGCCGCTGAAGAGCATGTCCGGCCGCATGATGTCCAGCTGCACATTGGAGGTATTGTTGACATAGACAAGCTGCTCTTTCGGCAGGCTGGTATAGAACGCTTGGTAGTACTGGGAGCGGGAGAGCGACAGCGCCATCATTTCGTGAAAGCCTTGCGCCGCCAGCAAGTCGCCGATTTTGTCGCGCAGCAGGTTGGGGTCGGGCTGCGGGGCCACATTCAGGCTGGTACGCACCTGCTCGTTGATCGGCACTTCGTTGTAGCCGTAGATGCGCAAGATTTCCTCGATGACGTCTGCTTCTCGGGTCACGTCGGTCTTGTTGGTAGGGACCGCCACGGTGAAGCTTTCGGCACTATCCTTCACAATCTCCATTTCCAAGGCAGCGAGTATGCTGTGGAGGGTCTCTTTGGGGATTTCCACGCCTATCAAACGGTTGACATGCTGATAGTTGACCGTGACGTGGGCGGGGCTGACCGGATCGGGGTAGAGGTCTGTGATCTCGCTCGCGATTTCCCCACCTGCCAGTTCCTTGATCAGCATGGCGGCGCGCTTTAGGGCGTAGACGACGATATTAGGGTCGCTTCCTTTTTCGAAGACCTTGGCGGCATCGGTGCGCAAATTGTGCTTCATGCTTGTACGGCGCACCCATTTGGCATTGAAGTGGGCGGACTCTAGGAACAAATCGGTGGTAGTTTCGGTAACGCCCGAGCCTATCCCGCCGAATACCCCAGCGATACAAAGGCCTTCTTCTTTGCTGTTGCAAATCATTAAGTCCTCGCCACTTAGTTCGCGTTCCGTTTCGTCGAGGGTCGTGAATTTCGTGCCTTTCGGCAATGCTTTGACAATGATCTTGTGGCCGTCTACTTTGGCGAGGTCAAAAGCGTGCAACGGCTGGCCTAGTTCGTGGAGTATGAAGTTGGTGGCGTCCACGACGTTATTGATAGGGCGCAGGCCGATGGCTTTGAGGCGGCGCTGCAACCAGTCGGGCGAATCTTTGACGGTAATGCCTTTGATGGTCAGGCCGGCGTAGCGGGGGCAAGCGGTTGCATCTTCCACTTCTATGGCTACCGGCAAGCTGTTGTTGTCGACTTTGAAGTTATCGACATTAGGGAGTTTGACGCCTTGCTGGTAGTCACGGTTGACTTTAAGGTAAGCTGCTAGGTCTTTGGCAACGCCCAGGTGGTTGGTCGCGTCGGAACGGTTAGGCGTCAAGCCGATTTCGTAGACATGGTCGGTTTCTACCTGGAAGTAGTCGCGGGCCGGCGTACCCACTTGGGTGTCCTCGGGAAGGACCAATATGCCGCTGTGGTCCCGGCCGATGCCCAGTTCGTCTTCCGCACAGATCATGCCCTCGGAGACTTGGCCGCGGATCTTGCCTTTCTTCAACTTCAACGGTTCGTCGCTGTCAATGGGGTAGAGCGTGGTGCCGACTGTGGCTACCATTACCTTTTGCCCCTGCGCTACATTGGGCGCGCCGCAGACGATCTGCAATGGGCTGTCATTCCCTACATCCACTTTGGTCAGCGACAAGCGGTCGGCGTCCGGGTGTTTGCCGCATTCGAGTACATGGCCGATGACCACGCCTTCCAGGCCGCCTTCGATGCTCTCTACTTTTTCCATGCCTTCTTCCTCCAGGCCGATGCCAGTGAGGATTTCAGAGACCTCTTGCGCACTTAGGTCGATGTCGATATAATCCTTCAGCCAATTTAGGGATACCTTCATTGCAGTTCGTTCGTTTTTGAACGGGCAAATATAGGGATATTGTGGGCAAAGTGGTGAGGGAAAAGCGGTTAGTTCGCTTATGGCATAGGCTGCACAAAAAAGGCTCGCCGAGCATCTTCGCCCGGCGAGCCGCAAATGGATTTAGTATGGAAATAATCGTTTAGATGGAGAATTCAATGTCTTCGAAGACAATGTCCTCGCAATCGTGATCCTTACAAGCTTCTACTTCCAAGTGGAACTCGGTGCCTGCCGGGTAGGAAGACAAATCGATGTCTTGCTCGAAAGTCACCTTCTTCTCATGGTCGTGGATGTTCTCCTCAAGGATTTTGTCATCGATGTCGTCATGTGGGTGAAGAATGATGTCTACGTTGTGAACCTCATCCGTTGCTTCTACATCGATGTGGATGTGAACGTCAGCAGCATCGGCTACAGTGTCACCGTCGCCCGGCTCTAGAAAGTTGATGGTGATGTCGTTGTCGCCGTGATCGTGATCATGGTCATGGTCGTCCTCGTCCTCGCAGGCTGTGAACGTTAGTGTAGCTAGCGCGAGCAGCAGGATCCATGGATTTTTCAAGAAAGTCATGCTATGCGGTTTTTATTATTTGCAATACTGTTGCAAATATAGGGGGCGTTGGTGTCAAATGCAACTTTGTTGCAAGAAAAAATTTACGCACTCCCGAACGCCTGCCGCCCGCGTAGGTGATTTGCAGAGGGCAGGTTGATAGAGAAGCGGCATGGTTGGGGGATAGAAGCTGTTGATTTTATCTGGTGGGATAATGATCTCTTCGTATAAATCGTGAAGCAAATTAATGAGATCAATTTGTAATAAGTTACTTATAGCAGATGTATCACTGACTACTGTCATGTTTATTTTATATCCAATTCAATCTTCAGGTTGTCAAGATCTTGCTGTAGGTCGGTAATGCTATAATGGATATCTATTTCACGCTCGGCTAATGCGGCTTGAAACTGAAGCTGATTGAGCCCGGCTAGCTCTTTTGCTTTGCCCATGCTTAATTTTTTTTTCTCATACAGGTAGCAAGCGATGTCTGTGAGTAGCTCTTTTTCAGAAAGATTTGTCTTTTGCAGTACTTCATCTGTTATTACGAGGGCCATAACTACTTTTTTTATAAAACAGTGATCAGCAGCATTAGGTTCCAAGCCTTACGCACTCCCAAACGCCCGCCGCCAGCCAATACGTATAATCAACAGCAGACCCACAAAGAACAAAATCACATACTCAAACCGCAGGTAAGAAAAGACAATAATCCGCAGCCGGTCTACAAACCACATGATCGTCAAGGTTGCTGCGATGACCATTACTAGGCCGCTCAGTTTGTCGAAACCGGGGATGTAATCCAGGTCTACGTTTTTCCGGATGATGAGCAGCGTGACCACCATGGAGAGTATCGGCAGCACCTGCACAAACACATCGGCCTCCCAGATACTGCGGCGCTCGAAGAGAAATTGGTAGATCGACACCGTGATGGAGAAAATACCGGGCACGCAGATGAAGTAGATGAGGGTAGAGTAAAGGTATTTCCAAGGCCCGTCCTTCCCCTTTTCCCGGCTGATGAGCCCGGCTACAAATGCCATTACCGGGATGATGCCGAGGTAGATCAGTACGTAAATCGGGTTGGCCGTAAGGCTGTCCAGTGCTTCCTTGAGGGTCATAGCTAGTATTTTGCGCGCCGCAAAGGTACAAAGCTGTTTTTATTCGTCGGCAGGCAATAATAAGTCCTGCACCGCTATTGGCTGATCAAGCGCGGGCAGTGGGATGCGGTCGTCAAGGTCGTAGCGCTGCAGGCGCTTGTATTCCCCGCCTTCTGGCTGTGTGTAGCGTTCGATCTGATCCCTGCGCAGATTGACGAGCCAGTACTCCGGGATGCCGCTTTCCGCGTAAAGTGGGGCTTTGACCTCTTGGTCGTACTCTAATGAGGAGTCCGCAACCTCTATGACTGCCAAGGCTTCCCCGGCTTTGGCTATGCCCTTTCCGTACCAGTCCGCCCGGTGATGCAGTATGCATAGGTCGGGCTCTGGTTCAGAGAGATTGCTGGTTATGATGGGGTTTTGCACCTGTATCAGGACATCATCGCCGTATAGCTTATGTAGCACACGGTTCATTTTATTAACCGTGCCGAGGTGCTTCTTTCCAATGGGGCTCAGATTGATAATTTCCCCTCGGATAAGCTCTACGCCTTTCTCTGGCAGTATCCCCACCTCCCCCATCTTGTGGTAATCTTCCGTAGAAATCAACCTTTTGGATACTCCGACAGACATGGCTAATCAGTTTGCACTTAGTTTACACTTTATTCCCCAAAAAATCCAGTATCTCCTCTACGTACTCCCGGTGGTTGGCCAGGCGTGGTACCTTGTGCTGCCCGCCAAATTTGCCGCGGGAGCGCATCCAATCGTAGAAGGTGCCCGGTGGCAGTTCGTGCAGTTGCAGCTGCTTTAGGGCCAGGCTTTTGGAACGTTTGGCTTCGTAGTCGGAGTTGGCCTGTTGCAGCGCGAGGTCCAGCAGGCGGGCAAACTGTGCCGTGTCGCCCGGGCTACGCTCAAACTCGACCAGCCATTGGTGGCCGCCTTTTTGGTTGCCTTCGAAGTAGATGGGGGCTACGGTATATTCTGAGACGATCGCCCCTGTGCGTTGGCAGGCGACAGCCAGCGCTTTGTCCGTGTTTTCCACCATTACTTCCTCGCCGAAGGCGTTGACGAACTGCTTGGTGCGCCCCGTCACTTTTATGCGGTAAGGGTGGGTAGAGGTGAAGGTCACCGTGTCGCCCGGCGTATACCGCCATAGGCCAGCGTTGGTGGAGATGACCAAGGCGTAGTTTTTGCCCGTTTCCACCTCGGTAAGCGGTATGGCTTTCGCGTTGGGGTTGTTCCACTGCTCCATGGGCAGAAATTCGTAGTACATACCGTTATTGAGCAGCAGCAGCATATCGTCACGCTCAAAGTTATCCTGCGCCGCAAAGTAACCTTCTGAGGCGTTGTAGATTTCTTGGTAGCTGACTTGGCTGGAAGGGAAGAAGTCCTCAAACTGCTTGCGGTAGGGCGAAAAGCTCACGCCCCCGTGCACGTAGCCCTGAAAATTGGGCCATACTTCCAGCATGTTGTCCTTGCCGGTAATTTCCAGAATACGGCGCAGCAGCACCACCGTCCAAGTGGGTACGCCGCCGATCATAACCATGTCGGGTTCATTGGCGCCGGCGCGGGCGAGTTTTTCCAGTTTTTCTTCCCAGTTGTCGAGCAAGGCCGTTTTAAAATCAGGCACGAAGAACGGCTTGCCTACGGCGGGCATATTTTGGATCATAATGGCGGAGACATCGCCGTACATGGTTTTGGGGTAGGGCTCATAACGGTGCAAGCTGCCGCCCATGATCATACTTTTGCACTCAAACTGCCGGGCGTCGGGGCGGTTGTGGTAGAACAGCGCCATGGTGTCCCAAGTGCCGCGGATGTGGCATTTCTTGAGGTTTTGGGAGGTTACGGGGATGAACTTGCTGCGGTCGCTTGTGGTGCCGGAAGACTTGGAAAACCAGCGTACCGCGCCGCTCCAGAGCACATCTTTTTCCCCTTTCATCATGCGCGCAATGTACGGTTTGAGGCTGTCGTAGTCGCTGATGGGCACGCGCTCTGCGAATTGGTCGGGGGTGCGGATGCTGCGGTAGCCGTAGCGGCGGCCCCATTCTGTATGCTTGGTCGACTCCAGAAGATGCTTGAGCAGGCCTTCCTGCACTTCCCGGGGCCTTCGCATGAAGTGCTGTAGGCTATTATAGCGTTGCTTATAGTACCACTTAAACGCTCGGTTGATCCACTTTCTCATTGAGGCGATGGTATTGTTGGTGGTTAGGCAGCGGAGGTAGCGCCAATCGTCGCGCTATCTCTACTGCCTTCGTATACCGACGGACCGCCGATATAGTTCAAATATACGGAATCTACCGGGCTTTTAACAACCGCCTACTGCTCCTTTGTGAATTCGTACTCCCCGCCTTGCCGCAGTATGAGCTTGCCTTCTCCGGGCATAAACTCAATTTCTACTTTGGCGGGCTCGAACTGGAACTGATGCTCGGCGAAGGGCTCCAAGGGGAAAGCGCCTTGGCCGGTCGCTTGTGCTTTGAGGGTTTCTCCTTCCACAAATACCTTAATGTCGAGCGGGACTACATCCGACGTATAGTTGCCTTCGTATATTTTCAGCTCCTCTGCATTTACCGCTATTGCCTGCTTGAACTCCGGGAACTCATAAGGCTTGCCGAAGTAGATGCTCAGGGCACCGATGAGCAGGTCGTTGTTGGACATGACTGCGCCGTTAGACAAATAAGCAACGCCCATCTGCTCTTCCGGAAAATAGCTGGCCACTGAGCTGAATCCGTCAATCCCGCCGGTATGCCCGTAGCTGGTTTTGTCGTAGAACGGAATGCTGAATATGCCGTAGCCGTAGCTGTCTACCATTTTAGTCATCTCCTGCAAATGCGCTTCGCTGACGAGTTTCCCCTCGAACAGGCAGTGGAAGAAGGTCGTGAGGTCTTCAGCGGTAGAAATAATGGAGCCGGCACCGATAGGTATAGAAGGGTGGGTCTTGGTGGAAGGCGTCCAGTTTTCACCTTCCCGCTGATAGGAAAGCGCTTCTTGTTCTTGCTCGCCCACTACTTCGGCGGGCATGTAGGTGTCTTGCAATCCACAGGGGTTGGCGATACGCTCTTGCAGCAATTCCGCGTAGCTTTTTCCGCTGGCTTCTTCTAGGATAAAGGACAGTACGACGTATCCCGTGTTGGAGTACTTCATCTGCTCGTCGGGCGCAAAGTCGACGCCTTTTTCTACGAACCACTCCAATAGTGCTTCCCGTGCCATAGGTTCCTCCATTTTTTCCATATAGTCTACATCGTCTGTAAAATTGTGCAGGCCGGAGCGGTGTTGCAGCAACTGCTCTATGGTGATGCTGTCGGCATTAGGTAGAGTGGGGAAATATTGGTCCAGCGTATTATCCAGCGAAAGCTTGCCGTCTTCTGCCAATTGCAGCGTCAATACGGCGGTAAAGGTTTTGGAAATGGAGCCGATGCCATACCGGGTAGCTGCATTGGCTTTGCCCTGTCCGGCGACGTTGGCGTAACCAATCGCCCGTTTGTATACGACTTTGCCGTCTTGCAAGATAGCTAGGCTGCCCATGCTTTTTTGGTTGGCTTCCACGTAGCTGAGCAAGCTGTCCAGCTTATCGCGGTCGAAGGTTTGCGCATTCGAAAACACCGCGCTCGTCAGTACAGCCAAGAGAAGGAAAGTGAGTGGTTTCATGTGTTGAGTTTTGTTTTCAAATTAGCATACGGGGCGGAAGAGCACATATTTTTTCGAGCTAAGCTGCGGCTTAAGCGACCAACTGCTGCATCAGTTCCTTGAATTCGGCGGCTTCTTTAAATTGACTGTCCTTGTAGATGGTGGCGCGAAAGCGGAGGTTGTAGACGGCATCGTCCCGCAGTTCCAGCTCAATCATAACGTTGCCGAATTTTTGGGTGAATTTGCCGTCGGCTCCCGGCTGTCGGATCGTAAGGCCGGGCTTGAGGTAGTGGCGTTGCACGGTTTCTACCCAAGTGGCACGGTTGTAAGTACGCAGGTCAGAAATTTGGGTGCGGTAGTTCAGGCTCAGTACTTTTTCCTTGAGGTAATCAAAGAAATGCGTGACATCCCGCTGGCTGTAGCGGGTTTCGTGGAAGTGTACGACGAAGCCCTTGGAGGAAGGGGTGTCGAGAAAGTCGATGGCCTCGTCTATACGGTCGCGGTCCACCCGGTAGATGGCGTATTGGTCGCTCAGCCAGTCGAGCAGGCGGCGGAGCACCAGCGTCTCTTTCCAAAAAGTGTAGTCCTTTTGCTCTTCCTCGTTCCGCTCTATCAGCTCGTGTACTAGCGGCTGGCTGGGGGAGCTTTCTTCGGCTTGGCGGAAAAGGTTTTTGAAATAGGACCAGAGGTTGTCCATACGGTGGTTTTGTGGGTCAAACAGCTAGGCTCAGGCCTTTGTTTTTGATTTTTTGCGCTTCCTGTTGCCACACGGCCATCAATACCTGCAAGTGATGATTAAAATCACGCCCTCCCATTGCATATCTCACCGTCTGCGCTGGACGGCCGGGCTACTTTTGCCGCACTTACAACGCATAAGCCATGACTCAACAACAGCTATTGGAAAAGTACAACGTTCCTGTGCCTCGTTACACCAGTTACCCTACGGTGCCCTACTGGAACGAAACGCCCCCGGCCGAAAAAGCCTGGAAACAAAAAGTCGTGCAGGCTTTCCAGCGCCAGAACGAAATCAGCCTTTATCTGCACCTGCCGTTCTGTGAGGCGCTCTGCACTTACTGCGGCTGCAACAAGCGCATCACCAAAAATCACGCTGTAGAATCCCCCTACATCGAGGCGGTACTGAAGGAATGGCGCCTGTACCGCGATTTGCTGCCGGGCAAACCCGTACTGCGCGAACTGCACCTCGGGGGCGGCACGCCGACTTTTTTCTCGCCTCAAAATCTCCACCACTTACTGTCCGCTATTCTAGAAGATGTGGACTTAGCGGAGCAGTATGAGTTTGGCTTCGAAGCCCACCCCGGTACCACTTCACCGGAGCACTTGCAGGTCCTGCGTGAACTCGGGTTCACCCGCCTGAGCATCGGCATTCAGGATTTTGCGCCGGAAATACTGGCAATCATCAACCGCAAGCAGACCTTTGAAGATGTGGTGCAGGTGACGAAGAGGGCCCGCGAGCTGGGTTACGAGTCCATCAACTATGACCTCATCTTCGGCTTGCCGTTGCAGACGAAAGCGCACGTCATCGACACCGTCAAAAAAGTAAAGGCCCTCTTGCCCGAGCGCATCGCCTTCTACAGCTACGCCCATGTGCCTTGGATCAGCCCCAGCCAACGCGCCTATTCCGAAGCCGACCTGCCTACGGGCGAGGAAAAGCGGGAACTGTACGAGCTAGGCTGCGAGCTATTGGAAGAAGCCGGCTATATCGAAATCGGCATGGACCACTTCGCTTTGCCCAAAGACAGTCTTTGCCAGGCGATGGAGGCCGGCCATTTGCACCGCAACTTCATGGGGTACACGCCTTTCAACACCGAGCTCAACCTTGCATTGGGAGCCTCCTCCATCAGCGACAGCTGGGATGGCTATATTCAGAACGAGAAAAAAATTGAACGCTACCAGGAAATTGTCGACAGCGGCCGGCTGCCCATCATCAAGGGGCACTTGTTGTCCGGGGAAGATGAAATCCTGCGCCACCATATTCTGAATCTCATGTGCCGGCACGAGACGAGTTGGCAGCAAGAAGAACAGCAGTGTGCCGCGCTGTACGCCGGTATCGCCCGCATGGATGAGCTGGAACGGGATGGCCTGGTGAAGCGTGAGCCGTACCGCCTTACGGTGGAGCCGGCTGGTTACCCGTTTATACGTAATATCGCCTTGGCACTAGATGCCCGGTACTGGCGGCGGAAGCCGGAGGGGGCGTTGTTTAGCCAGTCGGTTTGAAAAGTTGAAGGGTTGGGAAAGTTGAAAGGTTGGGAAGGTTGAAGGGTTGAAGGGTTGGGAAAGTTGAAAGGTTGAAAAGTTGAAAAGTTGAAAGGTTGGGAAAGTTGAAGGGTTGAAGAGTTGGGAAAGTTGAAAGGTTAGCCCGCCTTCGCGTGAAGCTACGGCGGACAGGAAGGTTGAAGGGTTTACCCTGAAGGCGGAACGACCGCAGGGAGTGGAGTCCTTCAGGGTTAGCTAACCAGCCAGCTAACTTTACAAAGTCCCAACTTTACAACGTTATAACTCCACCAGAATAAAGAGCGTATCCGATCCGCTACCGCAGCAACAAAACACGGCCGGTTTTTTGATACACCTCCAGATCCAGCTGATCCAGGTATTGCAAGACATAAACGTACTGGCCGGGATTGGCAGGCCGGTTTGCAAAGGTGCCGTCCCACTGTGCATTAGTACTTTCCCCCTCATACAGCAACCCACCCCATCGGTCGTAAATCTGCAGGCGTATAAGTTCTATCTCCGGGCCATAAACCTTGAAAACATCATTGCGGCCGTCGTCATTGGGCGAAAAAGCGGACGGTATGAAGACGTCTGACCGGCAGTCCCCTTTTTCTACTTGAATAAACACGGTATCGGAGCAAGCGGCATTCGAGACAATGAGGGGGAAAGTCCCCGTAGTACCAGGCTGAAAGCGGCCGCTATTGCTGCCGTCCGGCCACAGCCATTGCAGCTCGTCTTCTGATAGCGCCTCCGCCCGGAGCAATAAAGGCCGGCCAGGGCAAAAAGTCGTATCAGGAGAATACCGAAATTGTGGGGCTGGCAGCACTACAGCTTGTAAGCTATCCGTCGCGCGGCAGCCCTGCACATTGGTGACAGTAAGCTGGTAGGTGCCCGCTTGGTTGATGGTAAGGGCCGCCAAGGTATCGCCAGTGCTCCAGCGGAAGCTAAGATCCTTTTCAGGCGGCTCTATGGTTAAGGTTTCGCCTTCGCAAAAACTAGCCGAAGAAGGCAGGCCTGTTGATGGTTTTTCTAAAATGGACAATCGTGTGGTATCTGCATTTTCGCATGAAGTCGCTTTTGAAACCGCAGACAGCCAATACACCCCCGCCGTGCCGGCCCAAATTGCTTGTGTGCTGTCCCCGTTTTGCCATTCCAGCGTATAGAGAGATGGGTCTAGCCCGCTGTCTAGCAGCAGGCTGTCGCCAGCGCAGGTCGAAGTGTCGGTGGGCAGCGCAAAGGTGGGGCCACCCAGAACGTGGATGCCTTGGGTAGCGCTATCTTGGCAGCCCAGCAGGCTCACCTCGTGCTGGATAGTGTAGGGCCCTTCTTCTTCGGCTACAAAAGTAATGCTGTCCGCTGCAAGGTTGTCCGGGACAGCTGGCGTTACGTCCCAGCCGGAGGAGATCGGCAGTACGGAAGATTCCTTGAATGGCAGGGCGGTGACTGTATCCTTCTGGCACACGGTGTCGGGCACGGCGAAATCTGCCGTGAAGTTGAAATCCGGGCAATAAGGCACCGACTCTAAAGTAACGGGCCGGGAGGTAATGGTGACGGGAACCTGCTCAGGCAACGGTATGGAAGTGATCTCAATAGGCTCAAAGTCAGGTAAGGGGCTAGGAGGTAAGGTTTCCAGGTCGCAGCGGGCAAAGTTGTTGCAGTCGGCAATTTGTCCTTGCGCGTCCATTTTTACCATGGCGTGTATTTCTTTGTTATAGTTATAGCCCATCCACAAAATGCCGCCTCCGGCCAATTCAACAGGTTTATAAGTCAGAGGATAGCTTATAAAGTCCCACAGCACGCTATTCCATAGTAAGGTGCCGTCCCCCTTGCTGAGTGCTGCCAGGGTTACCATGTCCAGCGTATCTTCGCGCCTCGCAAGCAAAGCGTCCTCTGTAGTTACTAGGCCAGAGACGTTGTGCATGTTCTGTGACCATTTCAGATTTCCCTCGTAGTCGAAGTGGGCAATGGTGGAAGTATCTATCAATATCGTATTGTCCAGATCGAAAATGTAATACCACCCATTTTCATCTGATGCGATATCGTTTATGACACATTTCTCATCAGGATGAAAGCTGCAACTAGCCGTTTCCCAGTCATTGACATCTACAGAAAAAAGTATCGTCCCATCTGTGATGGTGTCTTGATCTCCAGCTTTACTCCCGAAACAAGCTAGTTGAACCTGATTATTTTGTCCTAGGCTAATACTGGATTGATAAAGGCGGTCAAAGTTACCAACTTTCCAGGTTTCACTGTTGGTGACCACCCCATCTTCATTCCATGCGGCAAGGCAAATTACGACACTGCTGTGGCTATTTAAGAATTTAATACCAGTTAGGAGATACTGGTCACCAAAGCGGAATAAGCGGTTGTTTTCAGAGAGAATAGCACCACTAAATAGAGATGGACGGATCGGCAGCTCAAAGGAAAACTCAAGCGTACCTTCGGAATCAAGCTTGACTATGTGTGTTCTCCGGTCAAGGTTTTCTCTTTCCATTTCGAGATGCACCATTGCTCCGCCTGATTGGGTTTCAATTACATCGACGTCTAATGCAAACCAATATTCTTCTTGTAGATACAACTCCGTTGCCCAAGTCAGTTCGCCATCAGCTGTAAACTTACAGAGGAGCACCGCAGCATCTAGATTATAATCCCCCGCAGCGTAAAAATACCCCCCATCTGATGTCGGGAACAGGTCTTGGTGCCAACGAACGGCATTGGCACTTGTGTCGGGAAATAAAAGTTGTTTGGAAAATGATTGCGACCAAAGCGGCGCACAGAACAGCGCGAATAAACTGAACAGGTAGAGGCTTTTCATAGCGCAGTGGGTTGATGAGAGATTTTAGCATGGTAATATACCCATTTCTCGCTTTTCTAAATAGGCATTATTGAAGTTTTGCTTGAAGGGTGACAAAGTTTTTGGAAACGAGGGGGCAAGAATGTGTGTCGTACGCAGAGGCACACCTATCTGCTGGTAGGCAGGGAGGACGCCGTACTTGATTACCAGCGCCAGCTAACCAGCCAGCAACCCCGAAGGACTACTTTGGGCATCCGCCTTCAGGGGCAACTTTCCAACGGCATCGCCAGCTAACCGGCCAACTAACTTTTCAACCCTGCAACTTTCCCTGTCCGCCGTAGCTTCACGCGAAGGCGGGCCAACCCTCAAACCACCCCCGCCTTCTTCAATTCCGCGCGCAAGCGCTGGCAGGCCGCATCAGGCAGGCTGGTGAGCGGGATGCGCACTTCCTTGCTGCACAGCCCCAGCATATCGAGCACGGCTTTGACGCCCGCCGGGTTGCCGTGCGCGTAGAGGTGCGGGTGGATATCGTGCAGCAGTTCGTTGAGCTCGCGGGCTTCGATGAGCGCCCCTTGCATAGCGTGGCGGACCATGCCGGAAAAAGGCTTAGGGAAAGCATTGGCGATGACGGAGATCACGCCTGTCGCCCCGCAGGCCAGCATGGGTAAGGTCAGCGGGTCTTCCCCCGACCACACCTGAAAGCGGCCGGGTTTTTCTTTGATGATGCTCATGGCTTGCGCCAAATCTCCGGATGCTTCTTTTACAGCGATAAACTTGTCGCTGGCGTGGGCCAGTCGCACCGTTGTTTCCGCCTCGATATTGCTGCTAGTACGGCCCGGCACGTTGTAGATGATGATGGGCCGTGGAGAGGCTTCCGCTAGTGCCATGTAGTGGCGGAAGATGCCCTCTTGCGAGGGTTTGCTGTAGGCCGGGCTGCTTGACATGATGGCCGTAATCCCATCGAAGTTATAGCTTTGGAGCCCCGCTACGATTTTGTCCGTATAGTTCCCGCCAAACAAGCCGGCGACGATAGGGACCCGGCCGTCTGTCTTTTCGATAGTGAAATCAAGTACCTGCCGGCATTCGTCTACGCTTTGGGTGATGGCCTCGCCTGTGGTGCCCAAGGAGACGATAAAGTCTACCCCGCCCTCAATAACGTGGTTGATCATGCCCTCTAAGGCCGGGAAGTCAATGCTCTTGTTGCGGAATGGCGTCACTAAAGCCACCCCGGTGCCACTAAGAATTGGCTGGCTCATGTGGTGTATTGGTTTTGCCGAGCAGCATTTCCATCTGTTCGATGAAAGCGGTAAGGCCTGCTCTGCTGGTTAGCTCAATCATCAGGTCATAGGCATAGGTGAATTCTGTGGACGGGCCCACGCGCAGTTTGGCGTCCGAGGTCGCCATGATATAGGCTTGGTGCAAACTTGAAGACAGGCTGAGGTGAATCAACAGGTCGAAAGGCTGCTTGGTGAATTCCTCGACAAGCGGGCCGGTAGGCCGGTAGGTCCAGTCCAGTTGCTTTTTGGTGTAGTTTTTAAAGGCCCGTTCTTCCCCTTCCTTGTGCTGGTCCAAGTAACCGAGCAGCCGGACTTGCTTGCCGCGCTTGCGGAGCTGGTCGGCGTATTGTTGCACCTGTTTGCAGACGTCCGGCTCGTCGCCTTGGAAAAGCAGGCCCACCTGTTGGGCATTAGCCAAATTGACTTTGTCCCTGCCTTTGGGCGCTGATCGCCGCTTGAGCTGTTGTTGCAGCCGACGGTGGTGCGCTTTCAACCTTATATTTTGGATCCATCCCATTTAAATGTGCTTTTTTAGCCCGCTGCGGTATCAGGATTCTGATGCTGGCTCATGGTCGTAGACACCGATATTCGCGTACTTTTCGATACGGGCTTCGATGCGTTCTTCCGCTGACATGTCCTGTACTTCAGCGATGGCTTTTTTGATCTGCCGTTTGAGCAGCTTTGCCATTTCTTCGGGAGCGGAATGCGCGCCGCCGAGCGGCTCTTTGATGATACCGTCTACGATGCCGAATTCGTGCATGTGGTCAGCCGTGAGCTTCAGTGCTTCGGCTGCCTGTTCTTTGTAGTCCCAGCTGCGCCACAGGATAGAGGAGCAGGACTCCGGCGAGATCACG
>JAAAOU010000365.1 GCA_009908745.1 Bacteroidota bacterium | reverse complement strand
GGACTGGGGCAATCAAGTGGGGGACCATATCCGAAAATACCACCCGGACGTGCAGTTTGAGGTATGGCAGCCCGACTTCAGGGCCGACAAAGTCTACAGCCATACCTTTGAGAGTGGGGTGACCCACCGGCTGTTTCCGGCCCGGTCACAACGAGGGGGTATTTTCTCGGAAGCCTTGCTGGCGGGCCTGGAGGAACGCGCCGCAAACCGCACAGAACAGTTGGTCATTCAGGTCAGCGGCCGGCAAAGCCTGTTGTTGGACGCCATCCTGCGCCGGCTCGCCCACCGTGCCCCGGTGCTGACGCAGTTCCTTGGTGCCCTAAATTTCATTGACGCCAACTTGGACTTTCGCGTTTGGCGATGGCCCCAGCGCATCGCGCAAAGGAATGCAACACTAGAATTCATACGGGAAAAACAAAAGTACATCCTCATCTCTGGCGGCCTGCCGCTGGAGCCAGCATTTCGGGAAAAAATCGCTACGCCTAGCCACCTGGTCTTTAGCCAGCATACCATCGGCTTACCAGATTCTTACTTCCACACCGGCAGCGCGGATAAAGAAGAACTGCGCAAAAAATGGGGCCTTCCCCCCGAAAACAAGGTGTTCTTGTCCTCCAGCCGCCTAGTGCCTTTAAAACAAATTGACAAAATAGTAAAGGCCTTCGGGCAGGGGCAGATGCGCGCCGCCACCCTACTGATCACAGGGGCCGGGCCGCAAGCTTATGTGGACAAAGTCAAACGGCTCATCGACAAACAAGATGCCGATATCCGCTTCCTCGGCTTCGTCGGGGATGAAGAATTGTGGGAATGCTACCGATTATCAGACGTATTCATCGATGCCAGCGCAAACGACGGGGGCCCCATATCCGGATGGAAAGCCATGGCGATGAACCTAGGCGTCATCACCACCGCCACGGGCAATGTCGGCACCTTCTTAAAGCAACACAACGCGGGCGTCCTCATTCCCCAAAAAGAGGCCAACCGGTGGGCAGCAGTGCTGCAGCAGGTAGCTAGCGGCCAACTGGAAGTGCGGCGCATCCCAGTAGAAAAAGTCCGGAAAGTGAAAAGCTGGGCGGCCTGCGCCGACAATATGATGCAGGTCTACAAAACCGTGCTGCAGGACCATGAAGCAACTGGCCGGCAAGAACGGAACCAACACCCGCTTAATTCCATAAACACCACGCTATGAGCTTTCAGATACCGCTTTTTGACCTCAACTACGACGAGCAGGAAGAACGGGCCGTTGTAGAAACCCTCCGCTCGAAGTGGATATCCACCGGGCCGAAATGCACGGCCTTGGAGGACCTGTTCAAAGACTACCTTCACGTGGATCACGCCCTTGCTACCTCATCCTGCACGACGGCCCTGCATTTGGCCATGCGGGTCTTGGGGATAAGCAAAGGCGACGAGGTCATTGTCCCTTCGCTGACTTTCGCGGCAACCGTCAATGCCGTGAAGTATGTGGAGGCCACCCCGGTATTCGCCGATCTGCGAAGTACCGATGATTTAACCATTGACCCGGCTGACATCCGCCGCAAGATAACGCCCAAAACGAAGGCCATTGTCGTCATGCACTACGCCGGCTTCCCCTGTGCGATGGACCAGATTGTAGACATCGCGGCGGAATTCCAGCTAAAAATCGTGGAGGATGCCTGCCACGCCCCCCTATCGCAGTACGCCCGCCCCTCCGCCAGCTACGCCTCCGTAAAGCAGGGCACCGCGCTCGGGGCCATTGGCGATGTTGGGGTTTTCAGCTTTTTCTCCAACAAAAACATCAGCACCGGGGAAGGTGGGATGCTGGTGACGAATGACGAAGCGGTCTACGAACAGGCCAAGCTGCTGCGTTCTCATGGTATGACCACCATGTCTTACGAACGGGCCAAAGGGCACGCTACGAGCTACGATATCCTGGACCTAGGGTATAATTTCCGTATGGATGATATCCGGGCTTCCCTTGGCATCGTGCAAATGAAAAAACTGCCCGCAGATTTGAAGCGGAGGGCCGAAGTCCGCTCTTGGTACCTGGAAGAATTGAAAGGCATACCCGAATTGGGGGTCCCGTTTGCCGACTATGAAGGGCGTGCATCGAATTACATCATGCCAGTGGTCCTAAAGGATGCTACCCGCCAAAGAAGGGACGAGCTGAGGGCATTGATGCAAAAAGAAGGCATACAGACGAGCGTCCACTATCCGGCCGTCCACCGTTTTTCGATCTACCAAGCACTCCCCTCCCAGCTGCCCATCACGGATTATGTGGCGGATAATGAGGTCACCCTGCCGATGTACGGCAACCTTAGCCAAGAGGATGTGAAATGCGTCTGTGATGTACTCAAGCACCACTGGCTTGCCGAGAGCACGTCGGTTTGACGGCCCATTCAACACTCATATTATTTAACAACCACACGGCTTTGAAAAACAAAAAAGTTCTAGTTACAGGCGCAGACGGTTTCATAGGCAGCCACCTCGTGGAGGCACTACTGGAAGAAGCGGGATCGGTAAAAGCATTTTGCTACTACAACTCGTTCAACTCTTGGGGCTGGCTGGACAGCCTGCCTGCTGACCAATTGGAAGCGGTTGACATCTTCACCGGCGACATTCGGGACCCGAATGGCGTAAGAACGGCGATGAAAGATGTGGACGTGGTATTCCACCTGGCGGCGCTGATCGGCATACCATTCAGTTACCACTCCCCCGATTCTTATATCGATACCAATGTAAAAGGGACGCTCAATGTGGTACAGGCCGCTCGAGATTGGAACCTAGACCGCGTGCTGGTTACCTCTACCTCTGAGGTGTACGGCACCGCGCAGTATATCCCCATCGACGAGCAGCACCCCCGGCAGCCACAGTCGCCCTATTCGGCCTCCAAGATTGCCGCGGATGGTATCGCCGAGTCTTTCTACCGGAGTTTTGACCTGCCGCTGAGCATTGTCCGGCCGTTCAACACCTACGGCCCGCGGCAGTCGGCCAGAGCGGTAATCCCCACCCTGATCACGCAATTGCTGAATGGCAAAACAGCGGTCAAACTAGGCGATCTATCCCCCACGCGGGATTTCGTCTATGTGAAAGATACGGCACAGGGGTTCATCGAGATTGCCAAGTCCGATCAGCTCATTGGGGAAGACTGCAATATCGCCACCCAATCGGAGATTTCCATTGGGCAATTGGCGGAGGAAATCATACAGCAGGTCAATCCAACGGCGCGCATCGTGCAGGACCAAGAACGGCTGCGCCCTTCCAAAAGCGAGGTTTTCCGCTTGTACGGTTCTGCCGAAAAACTCAAACGGGCGACCGCCTGGCAGCAAGCCTACAGCCTAGAGCAGGGCATTGCCGAAACCATCGCCTGGTTCCAGCACAAGGAGCACCTGAATACCTACAAAGCCGATTTGTACAACGTCTAACTGCCCTTATGCATTGGGGCAATTTCAAAAAACCAAACCCGCTGAACAATGAGCCCAACGGCAACGATCACCAAAAAGCAGAAAAAAATTGAGGCCATCAGTATCCGCTCTTCCGATTCTATGCTGAAGGCTTTGAAACGGATGGATGCCACCCTGAAACGCCTGCTGCTGGTTTTTGAGGGCAGCCGATTCCTGAATGTGCTCAGCATAGGCGACATACAACGGGCCATTATCCGAAATGAACCGCTCAGCACGCCGGTCGAAGCGATCCTCCGACAGGACACGATCGTGGCGCATACCTCCGATACGGCCCAAAAGATCGGCAAGCGGATGCTCGAATGCCGGATCGAGTGCATGCCGGTGCTCAACGATGCCAAAGAACTGGCAGATGTCTACTTCTGGGAGGACATCTTCGTCGAAAAAGACAAACAACCGCTGCAGCGCTTCAACATACCAGTGGTGGTCATGGCGGGAGGCTTTGGCACCCGGCTCAAGCCCCTGACCAACGTCATACCCAAGCCCCTCATCCCCATCGGGCAGAAAACAATGCTGGAGGAGATATTCGACCGTTTTGCCCGGCACGGCTGCAGTGCTTTTTTCCTTTCCGTCAATTATAAATCTGAGCTGATCAAGTATTACCTGTCCTGCCAAGGATTGCCCTACGAGATCGACTACTTCATCGAAGACAAACCCCTAGGCACAGCGGGCAGCCTGACGCTGCTCAAAGGGAAAATCCATCAGACCTTCTTTGTCAACAATTGCGATATTTTGATTGAGGAAGACTACGCCGAAATACTCAAGTACCACCACAAAAACAAGAATGAAATCACGCTGGTCGCCGCTTTGAAGACTTACCCTATCCCCTATGGCACCATTGACACGGGGCACAACGGCGCACTGCGCGGCATACGCGAAAAGCCAGAGCTGACCTTCAAGATCAACAGTGGCATGTATATCCTAGAACCCCACTTGCTGGACGAAATCCCCGAGGGCGATTTCTTCCACATCACCGACCTCATTCACAAGGTGAAAGCCCGAGACGGCAAAGTCGGGGTATTCCCCGTCAGTGAGGGCTCCTGGAAGGACATCGGGAACTGGGAGCAGTACCTGAGCAAAATCAATGTTTCAAACGCCCTTTAAAGTCTAAAGTATGAATGCTCCAAAGGTTATCGTCCTCATCCTGTCTTACGATGGCAAATCACTGCTAGACGACGCGGTGCCCTCGTACCTGGCCAACGACTATTCGAACTTTGAGGTGATCGTGGTCGACAACGGTTCCGCCGATGGCACTAAGGCCTACGTAGAGGAAAACTGGCCCGAAGCGGAAGTCTACCGTAGCGAACAAAACCTCGGCTACTCCGGCGGCTTCAACTTCGGCTTGGCATACGCTTTCCGCCAACGCGGGGCGGATTACGTGCTGATTACCAACAACGATGTCAAAGCAGACCCGCAGGCCGTCAGCGCCTTGGTAAAAACGGCGGAACAACGCGAAACCATTGGCTTTGTCACTGGCAAGGTGTTCTACTTCGATGCGCCGGAGCTGTTCCAGACGGCGGGCTACACCGAAGACCCCCTGACCGGCATGGTGCAGCACCGGGGGCAAAAGGAAGCCGACCGGGGGCAATACGCGCAGGACGAACCCTTGGTGAGCTCCGACGATGTCTTCATGCTCGTTCGCCGTGAGGTGTACGAGCAGGTAGGCGGGTACGACACCAACTTTTTCATACAGGGTGAGCAATGGGATTGGCAGGAGCGGGGCAAAAAGAAAGGCTTTGAGGTTTACTTCAGCGCCGGCGCCAAAATTTGGCACAAGGAGAGCATGACCATAGGCCGGACTTCCGCCTTTAAGCTCTTCTACGACCTGCGCAACAACCTCATCGTCATATTCGAGCACAAATCAGCCCGTCAGTTCGGCCGGTACTTCTGGAAGAGCTTCAAGGAGCAATTCATCATAGGCAGCCTGAAGCATTTCTTAAAGGGGCGCTTCAAGCACGCTTACTCTTCCGTGGCTGGGTTTCTGAGCGGTTTCATGTGGGTGCTGCGCGACCGCAGGACGACCCTCCGCCACTTCATCTAACCAAGTAGCATATCATGTGCGGCATTACCGGATACTTTTCCGAAAAAAAACTGCGGCCGGCTTCCTTCGCCAGGGCTAACAACCTCATCCGCCACCGCGGGCCGGATGACTACGGCTACCTCATGCTCGACCACAACTTCTCCGTGGCCGAGCCCGTAGCGGAAGATTTGAGCGATGCGGGGCAAGCCGCCGAGGGCGAATTAATCGGCATGTTGGGATTCCGCCGTTTGTCCATCATCGACCTGTCGAGCAATGGGCACCAACCCATGAGCTACCGGCGCAAGCGCTGCTGGATTGTATTCAACGGCGAGATTTACAACTATCTGGAGCTGCGCAAAGAGCTAAGCGCCAAAGGGCACCAATTCCAGTCGGGCACGGACACCGAAGTGCTGCTAGCGGCCTATACCGAATGGGGCGTGGAATGCCTGCAGCGACTCAACGGGATGTGGGCTTTCGCCATCTTGGACCTCGACAAACGGCAGCTTTTCTGTTCGCGTGACCGGCTGGGCATAAAACCGTTTTACTACCACCTGAGCGAAGGCCTATTCTGTTTTGCTTCTGAAGCGAAGCAACTGCTAAGCCTCCTCCCCGAGCTCCGGCAAGCCAACCGCAGCGTGCTGTTTGACTACCTGGCCATTGGCACCTACGGCAATGAAACCGACGACACCTTCTTCGAGGGTATACAAAAGCTTACGGCGGGCACCTACATGTTATTCGATTTGCAAGACGGCCCTAAGCTGAAAAACCACTCGAAATACTGGGAGCTTCCCATCCAACTGCAAGCGCCCGGGCGGGAAGCCGAAGCCTATGGCCGCATACAGGAATTGCTTGCTGAAAGCATAGGCCTGCGCCTGCGGAGCGATGTCCCCTTAGGCATCTGCTTGTCTGGCGGCTTGGACTCCTCTGGCATATCGATGCTGGCCGCTCAGCAACGGAACGGCCCCCCCGACCCGCTGCGGCTTTTTACCATCGGCTCGCTTGACGCGTCCATGGACGAGACCCACTACGCCCGCTTGATCGCCGAGCAGGCCAACTTCGAGCACTACACCAAAGTGCCCGACAGCAACGACCTCTGTGATGAGCTGTCAACGTTTATCTGGCACCACGACGAGCCCCTCATCAAAGCCAGTATGTTCGGGGGCTACCATGTGTATAAGCTCGCCAAGGAGTCGGGTGCCACGGTGGTGCTCGACGGGCAAGGGGCAGATGAAATGATGGGCGGCTACAACTTCGGTGTATATTACCCCTATCTGGTCGAACTGCTGTCTAGCCTCCGCTTAGGCCCGTTTCTCAAAGAGTGGCACGCTAACACCCGCTTGCACAACGCCAGTAATTTGACAATCGGCAAGGGGGTCGCGACCAAAGCTTTGAAACAATTGCTGCGCCCGGTTTTCCCCCAGCAATACCAACCGGCTTTAAAGCAAAAAACGCAGGGTTGGCTGAAGCGGGACTTCATTCGCGAAAGCATACCAGCATCCATCCGCATCAATAAATCATACCTGGCCGGGGAGGAAAATGCCTATTCCTCCGGCTTTAAGCAAGACAGCTTTGAGCTGCTGCGCTTCACCAACCTGCCTGGCATACTGCGGCAAGTCGACCGCAACTCTATGGCGTTTTCGGTGGAAGCACGCGTCCCTTTCTTGGACCACCGCCTCGTGGAATACCTGTTTTCGCTCCCGGCCAATTACCATCTGCGGGGCGGCTACACCAAATATGCTTACCGCAAAGCCATGGAGGGGGTCGTCCCCGAGCAGATCCTGTGGCGAACGGACAAAAAGGGATTCGCGATGCCCGACCGCCTCTTGCTGAAGGGGGCCTCAGAATACATTGCGGATATTATCGCGCAGATTCCGGCTGGCAGCCCGCTCTACGATAAGCCTTCTATCGAAAAGATTTACCGGCAAGAGCTGGAATCCGATGATCGTTACCGCCCCATTTACTGGCGGGTGGTCAATGCGCTGGTCTGGCAGGACACCTTCGGCATAACCCTATAAGCCATGAAAGTTTTGATGATCGCCTTCGGGCACCCCGATAATGTGTTGTCGCTTTGCGCTAATTTGTCGCAACAGGTAGACTTGACGCTGGTTTTCGTGCTAGCAGGCAAGGAGCAGTACCAGGAAGGCATCCTGCAGGTCCAACTGCAAGACCAAGACTACGGCCTGCAGGAAGACCCGGCCTACTTTCAGCGCACCTACCCCGACTCTATCGTAGAATTCGTTGGCGACAACTACCGCTTCCTGACCCTGCGCCTGCCTTCCAAAAAGGTACGCAGCCTGCGCAATCTGCGGTTGTTCTGGAGCGCCATCAGCAAACTGAAGCAGGAAGCGTTCGACGTGGTGCACTACAACGGCTTTTCGCCCTATATTTCTTTGTTCTACACCCGCTTCAAAGCCCGCGCCGCCCAGTTTTGGACCCTGCATGACTACATCAACCACAGTGGCGAAGAAAACGAACGGGCCCTGCTGATCAACCGCACCATCGCCAAAATGAAAGAGCTGACCGTCATTCAGCATTACGAGTACCTCCGGCAGCAAGTTATACAGACGTTCCACCTAGCGCCGGCAAAGGTCAGGACGCTGCTCTCTGGCCCGCTGAATGTGTTCCATACCTTCCACCCGCGCTATGACCTGTGCCCGGAGGAGGATTTTATCCTGTTTTTTGGCCGGATCAAGAAATACAAAGGGGTAGACCTGCTATTGGAGGCCCATCAGCGTATGAACGGCAGCAAACCCAAATTAGTAGTCGCTGGGAAGGGGGATTGGTGGTTTGACCCCACCCCTTACGAAGAAGACCCGGATATTCTATTCCACCGCACATACATCGAGAACGAATCGTTGATTGGGCTCATTCAGCGTGCGCAATTCATCGTAGTGCCCTACCGGGATGCCACCCACAGTGCCGTTATCGCTACCGCCTACGCTTTCGACAAGCCCGTGGTGGCCAGCGATGTAGATGGCCTGAAGGAGGTGGTCATCGATCAACAGAGCGGACGGCTTGTGCAGCCGAGCTCTGTCGATAGCCTGAAAGACGTGATGGAAGAGCTGACGCAAAAACCGGAGTTGCTGGCGCACTACCGCCGTCAGATCCACCGGGAAAAAGCGGAAGGGAAGATTGCTTGGACAACGATTATTGACAACTACGTAGCCTTATACGCGGAGAAACTGCTTCATCGCCCATGAGAATCGCTATTTTTATTTCCACCCTCCGGTTCGGAGGCGCCGAAAAGCAAGCCGTGGTGGACGCCACCCTGCTCTGCCAGGCGCATGAGGTCACCGTTATTGCTTTTGAGGGCGGCGAGTTGCAAGAGCAACTGCCCAACGCAGCGGTTTTCTTGCTGCTGAAAAAGTCAAATTACGTTCAAACCGCCTTGCAGCTCAGCCGGCTGCTCAGGCAGCGGAAAATTGAGGTGGTGCACGCCCATCTCTTTGCCCCCATGGTCATCTCGAGCATCGCCACGCTGTTCTGCAAAACGCCGGTGGTTTGGAACTTCCACTCCCACGCCTACAAGGAGGGCCGGAACGTTCGCATCGTGCACGGGCTGGTGTCGAAGCTGCCGCGGGTGAAGCGCATCCTGTTCCCTGCCAGCGAGCTACAGCGCTACTACCAAACCTCTAAATACGGCTTCCCAGCTCAGAAGGAGGCGATCTTTTTCAATTCTGGCCAATTCAAAGAGCGGCAGTTGTTGAAGCCGCCTGCCGGCCCGCCCGTAGTCATCGGCTACATCGGCCGGGTCATCCCCCTTAAGCGCATCCACTTGCTGTTGGAGCTGGCAGTACGGCTGCAGCAAAAAGGGACAACCCCCTTTCAAATCAGCATCGTAGGGGACGGCAGTGAATTGCCGGCCCTAAAGGCGGAAGCCCGGGCCAAGGGCGTAGAGCAGCAGGTGCAGTTTCACGGCTTTCAATCCAATACCGAACCATACTACCGCAGCTTCTCCATCTTCGCCCTGCCATCTGAGGAAGAGGTGCTTTCGCTTTCTCTGATCGATGCGCAACTGGCCGGCCTTCCCTGCGTCGCCTTCGACGTGGGGGGCAATGCCGATGTGGTGGAGCACGGCCAGTCGGGCTTCGTAGTGGCCGATGAACAAGCGTTCTACGCCAGCATCGAAAAATTGGCCGAGAAAGAAGCGTTGCGCCAAAAGATGGGGCAGCACGCGATTCAACAGAGCACCGACAAATTCAGCCAACAGGCCAGAGAAGAAAATTTGGGGCAATTGTATCAATCCGTCGTAAGCTTATGATAGCAGGACTCAAATCAATGCTCAGTTTTGAGATCGGGCACAACCCTAAGGTGGTTAAGCGGCCGGAGCGTCTCCGGGATTTCATACCGGCCCCCTACAAGGGGGTGTTGATCATCTCCGCCGACTTTGAGCTGGCCTGGGCTTGGCGCTATGCAAAAGCCTTAGGCGGCCGGACAGAGGCCGCCGAGGCATACGCCCGTATCGCTAGGGCGAATGTGCCAGAAATTTTGCGCCTTTGCGAAGCGTACCACATCCCCATCACTTGGGGCACGGTCGGCCACTTGTTTTTGGAGCAATGCCAGGCTGGGCAAGCTGGCTTGGCGCATACTGAAATAGACCGGCTGCCTTACTTTGAAAATAAGTACTGGCGCTACGCCGAGGGCGATTGGTTTGGCCATGACCCTTGTACCTCATGGCGGGAAAACGATGCTTGGTACGCGCCGGATTTGGTCAATCAGATATTGGCTTCTCCTGTGGAGCACGAAATCGGGTGCCATACCTTCTCGCACATTGACTGCAGCGACGAGCACTGCCCGCCCGCTGTGATACGGGAGGAACTGGCTGCTTGCCAAAAGGCGGCTGATGGCTTTGGCATCAAGCTGGAAAGCTTCCTTTTCCCGGGCCACACTATGGGCAACTTTCAGGCCATCAAAGCATGCGGGTACACCTCCGTTCGGGTCAACTATGCCAACGAAATCGGCTATCCGGTACGCGATGAATTCGGGCTGTGGCGCCTTGCGGCAACGGCGGAGATCATCATGAACCCAAAGTGGCCAGAAAGCTACAATCTTTACCGTTTCCGGAAAATCATCAAGCGCACACTGCGCAACCAAGCGGTGGCCAACCTTTGGTTCCACCCTTCCTTGCCTAGCGAAACGGTCGTGCCGCTCTTTACGACTATTTTTCAGTACGCTAATAGGCACCGCGGCCAGCTTTGGGTGACGACTATGCGGGACTACGTCAGCTGGCTGAACCATCGGGCGCCCGCGCAAGGTGTTTCCAAAGCCGTCCACTGACCAATACCATGAAGAAAATTGAAGGGGTTCCGGTAGTATTGATGGACTGCGACATCCGCTCCATCGAGGGCGTGATTTCCAGTTATGGCCGGAGAGGCGTAGAGGTTATTGCGCTGTCCGCTCAGCGGGACACCCCGCCGCCGGCCTTTAAGTCGAAATACGT
>JAAAOU010000092.1 GCA_009908745.1 Bacteroidota bacterium | reverse complement strand
TCTACCGCCTCGAAATCCTCCAGCTTTTGGCAGGACCACAGGCTGAGCAAGAGCAAGGCGGCACCAAACAGGGATAGTGGTTTCATGCAATCGTTTTTAGTTTTTTACAACTGATAATGGGGGTGGAATATTTCCTTTGCAGGGTGGGGTGTGGAATGAGTGAGTAGGTTGCTATTTGGCAAAGATACCATAAATATAGTGGCTGAGGGATGGAGCTACCGTCAATTTTGGCCGTGTGCCCGCCAAAACTTACAAATGATATAAAATTGCTTATCTTCCCCTCTATGACGGAAAGCGGTAAAAATAAAGAAGGCTTGGCTGCCCCAGCGGTGGATTTGCGGCCACGGGCCCAGCAGTTTGTACTCCGGCTGTATGGCCAAAAGCAGGACGCGCGCTTGCTGATGCACAACTATGCTTTCGCATCAGGGTTGGCTGGCCGGGTGGGCGAGCTAGCGGAAGGCAACCAAAGCAGCGAGGCGGTACGGCAGGACGCACAGCTGGCTGCCTGGTTCTTGCCCACCGGCTATTTGTTCGACTACCAAAATCCTGCGCCCTACAGCCTGAAGGTGGCGCAGCAGTTCATGCAGCAGGCGGGCTTGCCCGAGCCCGCGCAGCGGCAATTGCTCAGTGGCCTGCAACGGGTAATTAAAGGGGAGGGCCCTGCCAATGAGGCCGAGCGGCTGCTGCATGATGCCCTGACGGTAGAGCGTTACCTTGCCGGGGCCGAAGAGCGGAGGCCCCTGCTACGCTTGGAAAGGGAGCTGATGCTGCAGCGGCCGTACACCAAAGCAGAATGGGCTAAGGCCATGTTGGACGAATTGCTGCAGCTGAAACTGTACACCCATCACGGACAGGCGCACTACCAGCCCATTTTGGCGAAAGCCATACACGAGCAGCAGGCCGAAGCGGAAAAGCGGGAAGAAAAGGAGGAAGCCAAAACGGCACCTTACACTTCGCTGGAAAAAAAAGACCCTGTGCGCGGTGCGCAAACCTATTTCCGCACCAACTACCGCAACCATATCAACCTGAGCGCTATCGCCGACAACAAGGCCAATATCATGATTAGTGTCAATGCTATATTGGTCAGTGTGCTGATCACCTTTTTGTCGTACCGCAACATCGGGGAGAACGCCCCGCACATCCTGTTGCCGGTCGTCATTTTCCTAGTGACAGGGCTAGCTTCTCTCATCTTTGCCGTGCTCTCCGCCCGTCCCAAGGTCACCAAGCTCAACCCGCAGGGCAGGCCGAATGGCGAGGCCAAGCAAAACATCGTCTTCTTCGGCAATTTCGTACATCTGCCGGTAGAGGAGTACGAGGCGGCTATGGACGAGGTTTTTCAAGACAGCTCCCTGCTTTACGGCAACATGGTACGCGACCTATACCACTTGGGCAAAGTGCTGGACAAGAAGTACCGTTTCCTTTCTATCTCCTACAATATATTTATGGTGGGCTTTGCGGCCACGGTGATTAGTTTTTTGATCGCGCTGTTTTTCTAGTCTGTCACCTTTTTGGTTAAACTGCTTTTGGTTTTAAAACATTTCCCGAGGCAACCACCCGGTCTGCCGTCGGTACAGCTGCGCTGAGCGCTAGGTTGCCGCAGTGGGCACCTCAAATAATCAAAAGCAAAAAAGGTTTTGAAAAATAAATGTTTTAAAACTTGACATTTAAAAACATAAGCTGCATATTTGTAATCGTAAACCTTATACTCTGCTTATGGAACTTCAAGTATATATCAGTAAAAAAGGGACGAAAGTGGTCGCTGCTACGGAGCTGCACCAAGCGCTGCAACTGTCCGACCAACACTACGCGGTCAACGTAAAGCGCTGGCTGAGAGATATCTATAACTTCAAAGACGATATCCGCCGGCCGGAAAAGCTGCGGGATTTTGCGCCGCGCAAGGTGGCGGGCAACCCTATACTGAAAGACTACTACCTGAGCTTGGAGCTGGCCAAGCTGATCACGTTGGCCTCCAAAAGCAAGGTCAAACTGAAGTACGCCAAGTGGCTTTCGCATTTAGAGGAAGAAGTGGACCGCCCGGACGAGCTGGACAAAGAGGAAGTGCTGCAAGTCTTGGAACTGGCCAAGGCGATGAGCATGGTGTCCTGTCAGGAAGCTGCTGAGAAAAAGCACCTAAAGGTTTACGAATCACGCAACGGCGGTGGGGCCGGCCAATGGTGGCAATACCGGGCGCAGGTCATGGGCTACTCCGCACCCAAACTCCGGCGGGAACTCAAGCGCCGGGGAAAATCGTCTCAGGGTAAAACCCAGCGGCAGATGTTGATGCAACTGGACCCGCAGGAGCTGATCCGCACGGCGGTTATTGACTTGTACATGGCGCAGGGCAAGAGCGAGCGCTACGCCCGCACGATGGGCGACTTGGCTAAGCAATTCGCACAAGAGCTCAATGTGGAGGTCTACGATGACCGCGGAGGCACGGCTTCCCTGTTCGCCCCACAGGCCAATGCTAAACTGGTTAACCGCCTCAAAGCGATGGAACCGGAGCCGCTGGCGATGGGGGCTTGATTAAAAAATAAATTAGCTCTTGAATCCCATCTAAATTGAGCTGTGATATATGATATAATAGATAGAGTTGACAAACTGTAGCAATTACTGTAGATTTGTAATCACTTTATAATTACAGTAAACTTAATCCATGGAACTATCCGTAATCAGAATAGGCAACTCTAAGGGCATAAGGCTGGCTAAGACCATTCTTGAAAAGTATGGCATTCAAGACAAAGTTGAACTAACCCTTGAGGAGGATTGCTTGATCCTCAAACCTATCAACGAGCCAAGAAAGGGGTGGGAGGATGCTTTCAAGTCAATGCATGCTAATGGTGATGACACTTTGCTGATTAACGACGTTTTCGATGATGAAGACCTTCAGGATGATGAAGGGTGATTGACATTGAACAAACGACTTAAAGCAAACTAAATGAAAAGGGTAAGGCAATACCAGATCGTAATAGTCAACCTAGACCCCATTATTGGCAGCGAAATCAAAAAAACCAGACCCTGCGTCGTGATCTCACCGGACGAAATGAACAAGCCCCTTAATACCGTTATCATTGCCCCAATAACATCAAAGTCAAAACCTTATCCAACGAGGGTGGAAATTGAAGTTAGGAAGCACCAAAATTGGGTCGTGATTGACCAAATTAGGATAATCGACAAAAAGCGCATCGTTAAAATAGGCGATTATCTGAAGAAAGGAGAAATCATTCGGATTAAGGAAGTCCTCAAAGAGACCTTAATCGATTAAATATTCATTCCAGCTTAATCCCCGGTAGCTAAGTCATAGCGCTGCCGGGGATTTTTTTTTGAAAAAACTTTAGCTTTCCACTCACCCTTTCCCGTTACCCACCGATAATAGGGGTGAAAGCTGATGACGATGCCTAATGACCACTACAAGACGGAGAAAGCACTACGGGAGGCCTGCCTCCGGGGCGAAAGGCGTGCCCAGCAGGCTCTGTACCAGTGCTTTTACGGCAAGTTGTTGGGCATACCGATGCGCTACACCGGCAACAAGGAAGCAGCCAACGCCCTGCTGAATCAGGCTTTTTTACAGATTTTTAAAAGTCTGCCGGACTACAGGGAACAAGGGAGCTTCGCCGGATGGATGTCTACCATCACCTTCCGGGTTACAATGGATTACCTCCGTATGGAGCAGCGGCACCGGGAGCGCTACACTCTGGACATACCAGAAAATGTGCAAGCTATCAGCAATATCGAAGGGCAGTTGGAAGCTGAGGATATTTTCCACTGCATTCAGCAGCTGCCCGATCATCTGCGGACGGTCTTTAGCCTGTACGTGATCGACGGCTACAAGCACCAGGAAATTGCTACCATGATTGGCATTACAGAAGATACGAGCAAGTGGCGGTTGCGCAAGGCGCGGCAGCTGCTGCAAGCAGCCCTGAAATCAGATTATTCAGACAACGATCAAACGGCATGAAAGAGGAAGCACAACAACCGTGGGAAGCAGCAGTGCGCCGGGTGGTCGAGACGCATGAATTTGAATACGACCCGGCGGCCTGGGCGGGCATGGAGGAGTTGCTGGATCAGGCAGCGCTGCCCTATGCTAAGCCGACAAGCAGTTGGTGGGCTCAGGCCTGGAAGTGGCTGCTGCCGTCTGTTGTGGCGGTGGGGGGGCTGCTTTGGTTTACGTTGCAGCCAGCTTCGGAGCCGCCGTCTATACAAGGGAGTTTCCCGATCACGGGGAGCCGGGCACCTGCCAAGGCTAAGCCCAGCAGTCCTTTACCTACTAATAATAGCGCTGAGCCGATAGTTGCTCCGTATGCAAATATCAGCCCCTTGACAGCACTGCCTACCCGCAGTCCACTTTTAGACATACGCCTTCCAGAAATGCCTGAAATGACAAACGTTATTCTACCTGCACTAGAGCCACTGCCGAGCTTACCGCTACCCAATAAATTGGTTTCAAATACTGCTAAAGTGGATGCTTTGAAAATGGACTTTAAGCAAAAGCGAAACCGCAAATCTTTATTCCCGGATGTAATAAAAAACTATTGAGCTATGTCAACAGCTTGTACCATAAAAACCTACTCAGCCCTGCTCATGATCTTCATGGGCTCGCTAACAGGCTTCAGCCAAGAAAAAAACCTTTCCCGCTGGGTGATTGGCTTGGAGACGGGGTATAATTTCAGGGTAAGCTGCCCGGAATGCCCCTTCTTTGGAAACGACCACCGAGGAGATGTGACACCCGTTGCGGCGCGTACTTCATACCGATTGTTGCGGTGGTTAAGTTTGGAGGGTGGTTTTAGCTACCAAGTAGCTCGGCACAGCCAACTATTGCCCCTCAATTCAGGATCAGGTATTTACGATCTTGCGTTTAGACTGCCTTCCTTGCATTTAACTGCAGGGCCAAAGATTAACGTTCGCGCAGGCCAGGGCGACTTCGGGATAGAATACCGCATGGGATTGCTGGCTTACACTCAGTCTGTTCAAGTACAGAATGGAACGGGATATGCTCAACGGTTTAGCTACGGTTGGCAGAGCGCGATTGCAGAAGCTTGGCGCTTAAGTTATACTTATTGGCCCGCCACCCGCCTTGCCGTGTCTATTAACTACGAACTATTCACCTCCCGAGGTGGGGAATACCTGAATTTAGATACTCGGTCGGCTAAACGCTTACCCGATGACGCTTACCTGCGGAGTGCCTTAGTCCCTCCTAGCGACACCTTCTGGTTTGACAATTTTCACTTTTCTAATCTTCTGATAGGGATTCACTATCGGCTGTAAACACGTAAGCGATGAAAAGATATTTACCTCTATTATTACTGGCCACAGGTGTTCTGCTGCCCTTGTATAGCCTTTCCCAAACGGAAGTCAGAGGTGGGCTGCGCCTTCAGCTTCAGGCTCCGGTTGTTCATTGGTTGCAATTTGGGCAAGGTTCAGGAGCTGCAGCATGGGCAGCACTTCCAGTTTCCACCCAGGGCAGCCTTGAATTTTCGCTGGGCTATCAGCATTTCAGTGGTTATCAGCGTGGCTTGGTCACGATCAATGAAATCATTACTCCATTGGAGTACTGGCGTGCTACCCATAATCTGCAACTTGATGGTATGACTTCTTTCACAGCAGGCATCGGCTATGAGCAGCAACTGCCGAATAGCCGGTGGTCTGTCCTTACAGGAGTTCGTTTGTCCAGGCTTATTCGCTCGGAAGGCTTTCAGCAGATCAGTACCAGGTATCAGCAACAGCGCATACAGTCCAGTTCATTCATCAACTCGTTGAATGTTGGTATAGACCAGAACCGTCGAAGTGGGGGCCACACTCAGGCTGCGGCCCCCCTTAACGAAGAACAGTTGAATTTTTTCGATTGCGGGCTGCAGGTTGCACTAAGGTACCGGCTTGTAAAAGGGCTGACCGCAGAGGCAGGTATTTACCAGGGTTTAATCAATCGGTGGTCCGACAACTACAGCGACCTGAAAAAACTTCATATCACCTCATTCAACCTGGGGCTTTCTGCCCGGATTTTTTAAACCCGAAATCTATGAAAAAGCTAATGCTATTCTTAGCCATAATGAGTTGCACAACCTGCCAGGAACCTGCTCTTGAGGTACGAATGACTCAGCAAAGGGATTCCTTTTATTTCCGGTTTGAAGTAAAGGATACGATATCCGAAGACTATCAATATGTGGATTATACGCTGGGAGACTCGATATGGATATCCGACCGCTTCGATACCGCCTATCACTATATCACCTGGCACAATCAACTTGAAAACATAAACAGCACCCATTATTTCCAAACGGGAGTGTCAGAGGTCCGATCTTTATTGGTTAGCGAACCGCTTTTTGGGTTTGGGTTTGCTATCCCTGGATTAGAGCCAGGGAAAATACCCTCGGAAGCAATACTTGAGGACTTTTTTTACCCGGGCCGTCGTATCCTCTTTGGCTTAGGCTCCAGAAAGGTGAATGCCCTTTTAAGGTTGCAGATTGGTAATCCTGCCTTTGGTCTCCCTTCCCAAACGGTATTTCTATATGAACCCTACGGCGAGCTAGTGATTCAGGAGGTGGAAGACTATGAAATGCAATACCGCACTTGGCCCGAAGAGGTACGTAGAGGCAAACGTATTACCTGCACCTTTGAAGGGGGCATTGGAGTATACGCACCACAACCGTCTGTAGATGCTGTTTCGTATACCGATGTTGCCATTGACCTTCGAAACGGGGAGGCCGTATTCTTCATACCATACGAATAAACTAAAGGGTTGTGAATAACCAAGAGGTTTTACCTTAAAAGAAAAAGATATGAAAGCATCATCCTTGTTTATCTTATTGGTCTTCTTAACAACAGTTGGGTTATTCTCGCAGCCCCTCTCTTTTGGGCTTGCTCCAAGACTGGTTGCCCCCATAACCACAGATGCCCAAGTCGGCCAAGGCTGGGGCCTGGAAGCTTGGTCAAAACTCGAAATTGGCCCAGGCAACGGGGTAAAGTTCAAATTGGGCTACCAGCAGATTGGTGATTATAACAGCGCGGTGGAAACGAAACACACCTACGTTTTTCCTGACCGTACTATCATACAAACAGAGTTCGCAAGGATAAAAGGACTGGAGACCTGGTATATGGACCTCTCTTTTTGGCAGTTTACCTGGGATATCAAAAGCCCCTGGTCCTTTGAGCTGGGGGCACGGTACAGTTTTTCGACCCAGGCCCGGGGACGGTATGAACTAAGGCAATCCCTGAGCTTTGGATCAGGGCGGTTCAGCAGCGGGGGCTTTGCTGAAGAGATGCTCAGGACGCAAGACTTTGGGCTCCACCTCTCCGGCGCATTTGAGCTCTTCGATGGGTGCTTGCTGGAAGCACAAGCTTATCAGGGGCTGCTCAATCAATGGAAGGATTTTGAAGATTTTGAAGGCCCCACTCTTTACGTCACTACGCTTTCTATCGGGCTGGCTTTCCGGCTGTTTTAAATCAACTTGATGATGAAGAATTTATACTACTTTTCGCTTGCATTTATGATTGCTGCGCTCGCTTCAAACTGTGAAAAGGAGCCACCCCTGATCACCTTTGAAGAAGTCTATGTGTCCCCTGTTTACACCCAGTTTGTATACCGAGATACGGGGCAGGCTGATTACACTTATCAAGAATACCGTTTGGGTAGCTTTCTGAATTCGGATACCCCCGCTTATCAATGGAACGAATGGGATAAAATCACGAGCCGGGGCCCAGCGCTACTAGTCGACATCAAAGAACGATCGGTCTGGAATACATTTTACCGCTTTGGTCTGGAGTTTTGGGCAGCTCCGGGAGAAGAAGAGGCCCTGTGGTCAGAAGCCCATTTAAAGAGAATGTTTGAACCGGGAAGTGTTTTTTCATTCGGGGAAGGACCGGGAAAGGTAGACCTCAGTTTTGCACACCGGGACCCAGATTTTTTCGAAGATGAGCGTTCAAAAGCTACTTTTCTAAAGCAACCTACCGGGCGACTGTCCATCACACAGACCGAAGACTACAGCTACACCCCGCCGGGGCGGGAGACGGTTTCAGGCGTACTGGTACACTGCACTTTTGAAGGCCGCATCGGGCAGTACGACCGGTTCGAAGGGGCCTGGCTTGATGATTTCACCACCGATACGGCACTGGAAATCAGGGAGGGGAAAGCCACCTTTTTTATCGCTTATCGATGACGGTATTAGAAAGCGCTTTCGGGGAATCCATTGATAAAGAGAAACCATTATCTCAATTAAACACACCATGCGATGAAATACTTATACCTCACTGCCCTCGTGCTCTTACTGCCCCTTGCAGGATACAATCAGGAGGTTTCCAAATCTCGCTGGACATTAGGCGTGGAAACTGGCTTCAACTTCGTGACCGACTGCCTGGTGTGCAGCTTTAATCAAAACCATAACAATACGCTACCTTATGCCATCCGGGCAGAGCACCGCATCTTCCGGTGGTTAAGCCTGCAATTCAGCATGGGCTACTTCAGCACCACACACGACCGCTTCGCCACGGAATTTGGATTAAGCCTGGCAGAAAATGCTGCCGCTGATCTTTCCTTCCGGCTCCCGACTGCTACTGCAACCATTGGTCCCCGGCTTCAGATCCGCATTGGGCAGGGTGATCTGGGGTTGGAGTACAGAAGCGGGCTGCTTACACAGACCCTGCAGGTACAGGCTACAGAATTCAACGGGCGGTCCCGCGCATTACAACATGGCTGGACCGCTGCCCGGGCTCAGGCCTGGCGGCTAAGCTATACTTACTGGCCCACACAGCAGTTGGCTATTTCGGTAAACGGGGAAACCCTCAGTGCCTGGAACCTTGGCTATCCAGAGTTACAGGGCGACCTTAACAGCCTACTATCGGAGTCCCCTTACCTGCATAGGCTATTTAGCGAACCTGATCGATATATGGGCCTCGTTGATTACTTCTGGATGTCGACGATAACCATTGGTATTCACTACCGGATTTGAAATAAAACACATTGTGACAATGAAAAAGTATTTAACATTTATAATGCTGTGCATTGGGCTTGCCGCTACCGCTCAAACTTCTGGCATTAGGGTAGGCGCAGCCTTACCCTTTACAGAATCTTTTAGGTTAGGTGCCGGCAGCAGCGTCGAATGGTGGGTAAACTGGCCCATTGGAGACTACAGGCAACTCCATATGGCACTAGGCGTGCAGCACTATGCCGGCTATCAGGCTGGTATCATAGAACACCATAACCGGTTTGGCCCCACGGAGCTTATTATCAGCAGCAGTCAATTAGAACTTAATGCTCTCACTTTTGCTGCTCTGCAAGCTGGTTACCGATGGGAAAATGAAAGCAAATGGGCCTGGACACTGGGCGTCCGGGTGGGATATCAGTTCCACAGTGAAGGCTTTACAACCAGCCAGCAACGGTGGTATTCAGTTAGGCGAAACTGCCGGAATCCATTGTTTCCGGAGTTGGACCCGGGCTTGGAAATAAAGGAGTTCAGCGGCAGCAGCAGTAGCCGGGGCAGTAACTTCACAGTAAATGACCACCTCCGGCGGTATGATGCCGGATTTTTGGTAAGCATACACTACCGGATTACAGAGGGGCTGGAAGCTGAGGCCAGCTATTACCAGGGTTCATTCAATCAGTGGAAATCGAAACCAGAGGGACCGCCGGTATTGAGGGTTGCAGCTGTCTCTTTTGGCCTTTCTATTCGTCTTTTTTAAAAACAAAAATTCCATCATGAAGTACGTATACCTGCTCTTTTTTATCTCACTTATCGCCTGCCAAAAAGAAGCCGTTGAGGTCCGAAGGACGGTAGAAACTGCGCCCTTTTATTTTCGGCTGGAAGCCCGGGATACCATGCATAAAGAATTCCAGCCCGTCAACTATGGTCTTGGTAAGATCGTGCATATATACAATCCATTTTACGAAACGGAGTATACATTTCCACTCATCTGTGATCAGAATTTGGTGTATCGCGGGGAACAGCTGGTATTGCAGGTAGGCATGTACTCGGGAGACAATAACTATTTCGGTCGGCAGTACCCCTTTTTGGGGATTGAATTTGCTCTGCCAGGCTTACAGCCAGGCAAACTGCCTACCCGGGAATCGTTAGAGCAATTCTTCTATGTCGGCCGCACCTTTGAGGCAGGCCTCGGACCAGACAAAGCCAACCTGCTGATGCGCATGCAAATTGACAACCCGGTTATGTTATACCCTTCCCAATCCGCCTACCTCTATGAGCCAGCCGGCACACTAACCATCACTGGTATAGAAGACTATACCTATGAATTTCACAGGGGGCCCAAAGATATATTGAAAGGTAAACGAATCACCTGCCAGTTCGAGGGAACAATCGGACGTTATCAGGCTGGTATGCCCAGAGATGAGTTTCTCTGGACCGATGTAGCAGTAGGCCTCCAAAACGGCGAGGCCGCTTTCTTTTTGGCTTATCGTTGAGAAAAGCGGTACAGAAAAACGCTGTTTCCCGATGTGATAAAAAACTATTCAAAACCGAGTAATTATGAATACTATAAAAACGAGCGGCCTGCTCGTGATGAGCTTGCTATGTATGAGCATAAGCCTGCAGGCACAGGAGAAGAACACTCAATCCCCCTGGACCGTAGGCCTGGAGTTATCCACCTCCCTGCACATGAGCACCGACAGTGACATGCTCCCTGACCGAAGCTACAATCACCAGATAGTTGGGGGGAAAGTGGGCTACCGCCTGCTGCGATGGCTTGAACCTTGGGTGCGTCTGCAGCGCCACGATATCACCGCTCAACCCAATATGATATGGGCGCAAGACAATGGCGACAACTTAGGAAGCATAGTGGCACGCCATTACGATATGGATATTTACTCGCTTGTATTTGGTGCTGCGGTGCTGTTACGTATAGGGCAGGGCGATCTGGGGTTGTCAGCGGGTACGGGTATCAGCCGCCGTGCCGG
>JAAAOU010000093.1 GCA_009908745.1 Bacteroidota bacterium | reverse complement strand
CTTCCCCAAAGCGCTACCGGTTGAGGCCACTGCAACCCTGCGCAACCAAATCGGGCAGGTGGTCACCCAGCGGCAGCTGAAACCGGGGGATGTGACTACGGAGTGGAATGTGAGTGGGCTGCCGAGCGGGCTTTACTTCCTGGAAGTGCGGCAGGAGGGTTTACCCCCACGAGTACTGCAGGTAGTAAAAGACCACTAAACGGCCAATAATAACTTTACGGTATTCTAAAAATTGCCCAGTGTGTGAACGCTGGGCAATTTTCTATTTTTGCTCCCTGTAGTGGGTCCCCCCTGTATTAATAACTTATGTTTGCAAGGTTTACAAACCTATTGAATGAAGTATTGCCTCTTCCTATTGTTCTTATCCTGTAGTGTGGGCTTGGCCAGCGCCCAATCCCTAGAAAGTATTACCGTCAGTGATGGGCTTTCTCAGGGCATGATCAATGATATTTTGAAGGACAGTGACGGATTCATGTGGTTTGCGACCAATAACGGCCTAAACCGCTACGATGGGCACACCTTCAAGGTTTATACGCACAATCCTTTTGACTCCCTGACCATTTCTGGAGACGAGATATCTTGCCTATTGGAGGAGTCCGAAGACTATATGTGGGTAGGTACCATATCACACGGCTTGAACCTCTTCGACCGTAAACGGGATATCTTTTACCCGATCACTGTTGAGGGTACCCGTTCGTCTGATTTGCCTGCTTCCCAAATCTTCTCTATCGCAAAAGATACAGCAGGGAGTCTCTGGATAGGTACGTACAAGGGAGTATATAAACTAAAGCTAACGCAATATCCAGCGTCGGGAAAACCGCCTCAGTTTGAAGCTGCCTTTCTCCCCTTGCCCGATGGGATAAAAAACAACGTTAACAGTGTACTCTGCACCTCAACTGGAACAGTACTCATCCGGGTTGTAGGCTACGGGATATTCTCCTGGAATGTGTATGATGAAAGATTTGAACCGGTTGTGCTCAATAGTGGTACAGATGAATTATGGGGCAGGAAGATGACAGAGTACCCGTCTGGTACCGTGTGGGCAAGCTCAAACTTGGGCTTAATCCAGTACCGGGATAAAAAGGAGCCGCTTTTGATCAAAAATGCGAAAAAACCTTTCCTGTCAAGTGTGTATGATCTCGCCGTTCTGAAAGACAGAGAAGAAATATGGTTTTCTACCGGTTTTGACAGCCGTATTTACTCCTTTGATCCCACACAAGCCGCTGACCAGTTGCAGTTTGATCCCGTTTTAGATGTGGGCGGTACGACGCGCCTGGTTTCTATGTATTTAGACGATCATAAAACCCTGTGGATAGGTACCAATGGATATGGCATCTATAAATATCAGACACAATCTGCTGTTTTTGAGCACTTGGACGAGGGGAATAGTGTTATCTACATCAATGAGATCAATGGGCATCTTTTTACCGCCAGCCGGCTATGGGCCAGTGCCTATTCTACCCAAAAGAAGCGGTTCCTACCCTTATCGGAAGAATACCCCTTGCCCGATGATATCCGCGGCTTGTACCAAGCCAAAGACGGTACTATCTGGGCCGTTTCGCATGGTTCGCCCGCGCAGCTTTACCAACTGGACACCGCTTTCGAAATACAACAAACTTACCTGTTAGAAGACCTCTACCCTTTGTTTGGCCAGATCATTGAAGATGCTAAAGGTAAGCTTTGGTTCCCTGGCAACACAGAAGCATTCCTGCGCTTTGACCCGCTGACAGGAAAAAGCCAGCCCGTCTCCTGCACAAGAGCGAACGGAATGCCAGTAATGGGATCCCCCTATTTTTGCTTTTACAAAGACCGTCAGGGCAACCTCTGGAAAGGCGGCCCCAAAGGGCTGGCACAGCTGAAACTGGATCAAAACAGCCAACCTTCAGGCTGCCGTTTTTTCAACAATGACCCCAACAACGCCCAAAGCCTCAGCCACAACAGCGTAGCATCTTGCCTGGATGACCCGGCTGACCCGGATACTTACCTGTGGGTAGGCACCAAAGGGGGCGGTCTGAACAAGCTCAACAAGCAGACCGGGCAGTGCGAGCACTTTACGACGGCACAGGGGCTGCCAGACAACGTGGTCTATGGGGTACTTGCGGATGAAGAAGGCTACCTCTGGCTGAGCACTAACCGGGGGCTGTCCCGCTTTGACCCCCGCCGGGAAGTGTTTCGGAACTACAAAGTCGAAGATGGCCTACAGGCAACTGAATTCAATACCGGCGGTTTTTTCAAAAACGAAGCGAGCGGTAAGCTATTCTTCGGTGGGGTGAATGGCGTCACGGCCTTTTTCCCGGATCAGATCAAGCCAGACCCTTATGTGCCGCCGGTACATATTACCGGGCTGCATATCCATAATGAAGAGGTGGCCATTGGGCAGCCATTGGAAGACGAGCAAGAGCCCATTTTGAAAGCATCTATCGCCTCTACGGAGCGTATAGACTTGGACTGGCACCAAAATCATGTCACCCTAGAATTTACAGCCCTGGATTATACCATCCCGGAAAAAACCCAATACCAGTACCGATTATCTTCCGTAGACAGAGACTGGGTGCGCGCCGGGACTGACCGCAGCGTAACGTATGCCAACCTTGTGCCCGGTGAATACCTGTTTGAAGTCAAAGGCAGCAACAGCAGTGGGGTATGGAACGAACAGCCCGCCCAGCTTCGTATTGTCATCCACCCACCCTGGTGGCGGACTACCTGGGCGTATGCCGCTTACCTGCTATTATTTTCAGGGGCTGTCATTGCCTTATACCGTTTTCAGCTCAACCGGAATAAGCTGCGCAATCAACTGGCGTTCGAGCAAAAAGAAGCCGAGCGGCTATCCGAACTCGACCGCATCAAAACCAACTTCTTCTCCAACGTCACGCACGAATTTCGCACGCCCCTCACCCTGATTATCGAACCCATCCGGCAATTGATCGCCGAGCATTCGGACAAAAAAGCCCAAGGGCGGCTGAAAATGGCCCTGAAAAACAGTGAACACCTGCTCCTGCTCGTGAACCAGCTTATGGATTTGTCCAAACTGGAAAGCAAGCAGATGCAGCAAGACCTGCGCAGGGCTGATATTGGAGAAGTATTCCGCGAGGTCTACCGCCTGTTTTTGCCGCTGGCAGAAAAAAAGGCTATTACCCTGAAGCTGTCCGCACCACCATCAATTACGCCTTCCTATTTCGATAAGAATAAGTTGGAAAAGGTCTTTTACAACCTGCTCTCCAACGCCGTGAAATTCACCCCCGAAGGCGGGCAGGTACAGGCAGCTTTGTCAGAAGTGGAACAAAAGCAGCAAGCCTTCTTCAAAATCAAGGTAACGGACACCGGCATCGGCATCCGGCAAGAAGACCTACCCCGTATATTCGACCGCTTCTACCAGGTCAATGACTCTTCCGTACGCGAACACGAAGGAACCGGTATCGGATTGGCCCTGACCAAAGAGCTGATAGAATTGATGGACGGGACGATCAGCGTTGAAAGCCAGTACGAAAAAGGTACTACCTTTGAATTGCTGTTGCCCGTGCGCAACGAATTGGAGACAGTTGGCGAGCGCAAGGCAGAGCCGCCTACCCCCGACCCTGCCTTTAGCCTACCTCCCGTTAAAGCACCTGAAAACGGGCCAGAAGAAGCCACTCCGGCTTCTATGGACGGGGAACTTATTCTGGTCATAGAGGACAATACAGACTTAAGGCAGTTTATCTGCCAATCCCTGCCGGCCCACTTCCAGCCCGTCGAAGCTATTAACGGGGAAGATGGGTTGCAAAAAGCAATAAAGCTCATCCCTGACCTCATCATTTCCGATATAATGATGCCCCGGCTCAATGGTTTTGCGCTTACGGAAAAATTGCGCAAGGACGAACGCACCGCACACATCCCCATCATTCTGCTGACTGCAAAATCCACCCTAGACAGCATAGTGCAGGGGATCGGTACCGGGGCAGACGCCTACCTCACCAAACCCTTCAGCGTTGAGGAGTTGACAGTCAGGATCAGAAAGCTGATTGAAATGCGGCGTCAACTTCAACAGAAATACAGTACTCAACAAACGACTGCACCCCAGTCAGAGCCGCCCAGCGGTGAGCATCCCTTTTTGCAAAAGCTACAGAGGGGCATTCAAAAAAACCTGAACAACGAAGACCTCTCCGTAGAAGAGCTCGCGCAGGAAGCAAACATGAGCCGCACGCAGCTGCACCGCAAGCTAAAGGCCCTCACCGGACAATCCGCCTCCACCTTTATCCGCAACTACCGCCTCGATGCCGCCCGCCATCTGCTGCAGGAAGGTACCTACAGTGTGAAAGAAATCTCCATGCTGGTCGGATTCAAAAACCAGACCTACTTCTCTACCAAGTTCAAGGAACGCTTTGGTCAACCGCCCAGCGCATTCCACGCTTGATGCAACATAAGTTGACGGCCCCTGCAACATAAGTTAACAACCCGCCAACTTGCAACATACGTGTAAGCTTAGGTAACATAGCTTAATCCCCGCCCTGTCTGCATTCTTCATATTTACGCACTCAAGTATGCCGAATCAATTTAACAAAAAGCGCCAGCACCGGTGACCCTAGCCCGGAGGTGTATCCTGTGCTGCCGCTTAGAGCTACTATGTTAGCATCTCTTAAACTTCAGTTGAACATGAAATATCTATTCCTTTTCCTCTTCGCTTCTTCTATGCTGGCCCTGCCTACGGTACTCAACGCCCAGTGCCCTTCAGGGGATGTAACACTCAATAGCCAGGCAGACGTCGATAACTTTGCGGTCAACTACCCGAATTGTAGCCAAATCACAGGGTTCTTAACCATCTCGGGTAATGATATTACTGACCTATCGCCCTTAGCAAACCTTCAGTCTGTAACTGAAAGCCTAGATATTACATTTAACGATGCACTGACCAGTCTCCAAGGACTCAATAACCTCTCTTCCGTGGGTGGAGACCTAAGTATTGAATCTAACGATGCACTGGCCAGCCTCCAAGAACTCAATAACCTCTCTTCCGTGGGTGGAAGCCTAAGTATTAGATTTAGCCCTGCACTGACCAGCCTCCAAGGGCTCGATAATATCTCTTCCGTGAGTGGAGACCTAAGTATTGAATCTAACGATGTACTAGCCAGCCTACAAGGGCTCGATAACATCTCTTCCGTGGGTGGAGACCTAAGTATTGAATTTAACGATGTACTGGCCAGCCTACAAGAACTCAATAACCTCACTTCCGTGGGTGGAGGCCTAAATATTAGATTTAGCCCTGCACTGACCAGCCTCCAAGGGCTCGACAACCTCTCTTCTGTGGAATGGTCCCTCCGGATTGAAAATAATGCTGCGCTGACCAGCCTACAAGGGCTCGGCAACCTCTCTTCTGTGGGAAACGACCTTCGGATTGTCAATAATGATGCACTGACCAGCCTCCAAGGACTCAACAATCTCTCTTCTTTGGGACTTTCCCTCCGGATTGAAAATAATGCTGCGCTGACCAGCCTCCAAGGACTCGACAACCTCTCTTCTGTGGGAAACGACTTCCAGATTGGGAATAATGATGCACTGACCAGCCTCCAAGGGCCCAACAACCTCTCCTCAGTAGAAGGGTACCTCCAGATTGAGAATAATGATGCACTGACCAGCCTCCAAGGGCTCAACAATACCTCTTTAGTGGGACTCTACCTCCGGATTGAAAATAATGCTGCGCTGACCAGCCTTCAGGGGCTCGACAACCTCTCTTCTGTAGGATCAGACGTTCAGATTTTTAATAATGCTGCACTGACCAGCCTCCAAGGGCTCAACAATATCTCTTCAGTGGGATTCTCCCTCCAGATTGAAAATAATGCTGCGCTGACCAGCCTACAAGGACTCGACAACCTCTCTTCTGTAGGATTCTCTCTCGATATTATTGATAATGCTGCACTGACTAGCCTACAAGGGCTCAACAATATCTCTTCAGTGGGATTCTCCCTCTATATTACTGATAATGCTGCGCTGACCAGCCTACAAGAGCTCAACAACCTCTCTTCCGTGGGTGGAGAACTAATAATCACAGACAACCCTTCTCTTTCGACTTGCAGTATTGACTGGATATGCGACAATATCAACAACCCCGCCCAAACTATAGTAATAAGCAACAACGCCACCGGCTGCAACTCCGAGGCCGAGGTAGAGATGGACTGTCTTCCTTCGGAGACCGTTGTCAACTCCACCGCCGACAATCTCACCGCGGGAGACGGCAATTGCACGCTACGGGAAGCAATTCGCAATGTCAACGCAGGATTTGACTTGAGCGGCGGCGACTGTGGCATCGCGAATACAATTACCTTCGACCCCGCTATCAATGGCACGCCTATTGTGCTCAACCTCACCGGCGCCGGCGAAGATGCTGCTGCAACGGGGGACTTGGATATTAACACCGGAATTACCATTATCGGTAACGGACCAGCAAATACCATTATTGATGGGAATGCTACGGATCGGATTTTCGAAATTATCGTTAATGGTGAAACGATAAGTTTGTCAGGACTAACCGTAAGAAATGGAGCAGTGGTTGGATTTGGAAATTTTGGCGGAGGTCTGAGTTCCAACTCTTCCAGCACCTTTATTATTTCCAACTGTGTATTTAGTGGAAATGTAGCCTACGGTGGTGGAGCCATTTATCTGCAAAACTCAATGAGTGTAGACATTGATAACTGCTTGTTTAGTTCAAATGAGGCGGAAAATACTAATGGGGGTGCATTATTTATGAATAATGGCAATTTTACGATCAAGAACAGTTTTTTCCAAAGCAATGTGGCTAATCAAACTGGAGGTGCTATTGAGGCAAATACCGGCTCTTATATTATTGAGAATTCTACATTTACCGGAAATACATCAGGAATATCAGGAAGTGCTTTTTACAAAAGTAATTCTAATGGTAGTATCGATCTTACGAATTGTACGATAACTGAAAATGTAAGTGGTTCTGGTGCTGCTGCCGTACTTATTAATAATGGCAGCTCTGGCATTACTCATTTGACCAATAACATCATCATCAATAATACGGGTTTAGCGGATTTGATTGTTACTAGTAATCCGCCTCAGGTCAATAGTAAGAACATTGTAGAATCCTGTCAGGGTAGCTGTCCCACCTTCTTTTCCACCAGCGATGACGTCATTTGCGGGCTCTCCACCTGTGCTAATGGACTCGGCTATTATCCGGTAATACCTAACAGCGATGCGGATGGCACTGCGGATACCTCTACCCCATTAGCCGGTGATATATGTGGCAATAGCCGAAGTGCCTCCTCTTACAATATCGGATCAAGCGAAGTTTTTTTTACAGATAATGAAAACCCGGTTGCAATCTGCCCAGCCACGCAAACCGTAAGCAATGATGCAGGGGAGTGTGGCGCTAATGTTAGCTTTACCGTTCCAGACCCCACCGACAACTGCTCGGCTACTTCTTCCGTCAGCCCGGCTTCCGGCTCGTTCTTCAATGTAGGCACCACCCAGGTCACCGTCACCGCTACCGATGGTACTGGCAATACCAGCCAGTGTACTTTTGACGTGGTAGTGAACGATACGGAGAACCCTACCATCAGCTGTCCAGCCGATGTCACGCAAACGGTCGATGCGGGCCAAACCTACGCCACTGTTATCGACATAGCACCGGCGAGCAGTGATGACAACTGCGCTTCCCCCACCATCACACACACTATCTCCGGGGCAACCACCGGTAGCGGTGGGCCGGATGCAAGCGGCACGCAATTCAACATCGGCAGCAGTGTAGTCACCTATATCATCGAGGATGCTTCCAACAATACGGCTTCCTGCAGTTTCAACGTGAATGTAAACGGCAATGCGGAAATTGATGTGCAAGACCCCAACATGAACAGCCTGACCAGTACGATCAGCAATTACGACTTTGGGAATGTAAACATCATGGGCGGGAGTGCCTCGGGCACCTTTACCATCAACAATATTGGAGATATAGCCCTGTTGCTTGATGGCTCTCCAACCATAGATATCAGTGGCTCTGCTTCATTTAGTGTTATTCAACCCTCCTCAACAACAGTCGCTCCTGCGGGCGCTACCACCTTCCAAATTGATTATAACCCTGCCAATGAGGATTGCAGCCAGCAAACGGCAACAGTCTCTATTGACAATAATGATCCGGATGAAAACCCATTTGTATTCACCGTTTCGGCTACCCCAGTCGATAATGTGAACCCAACGGCTAACTGTCCGGCGAATATAACCCAAGATAACGATGCAGGCCAGTGTGGCGCGAATGTAAGCTTCGATATACCTAGCCCGGATGACAACTGCCCCGGAGCCAGTGCCACCGCCAGCCCGGCTTCCGGCTCGTTCTTTGACGTAGGTACCACATCCGTGACCGTCAACGCAACAGATGCCAGCGGCAACACCAGCATCTGCACCTTTGAAGTAGTAGTCAATGACACTGAAGCCCCCACCATCACCTGCCTGGCCGATATCACCGTAGAGAACGATTTAGGGCTGTGCAGCGCAGTGGTCAATATCCCCGCCCCAACGGTTGCCGACAATTGCCCGGGGGCCACCTTCGAGTACGCGCCAGCTTCAGGATCAGCATTTGATGTGGGTACTACCGCCGTCACCGCCACCGCTACCGACGAGGACGGCAATACCAGCAGCTGCTCCTTCAATGTTACTGTCGAAGACACAGAAGGCCCGGCTATCAACTGCCCGGCCGATATTACCGTTGCGGCCACAAGCGGGGCGGGCACGGTTGTCGATTACCTAGCCCCAGAAGGCACCGACAATTGCACGCCTACTACCATGCAGACGGCAGGCCTGGCCAGCGGCGACACCTTCCCCATTGGCACCACCACCAACACCTTTGAGGTAACCGACGGGGACGGCAACAGCAGCAGCTGCTCCTTCGACGTTACCGTCGATGACGTGGCGCTCGACATCAATTGCCCGGCCGATATCACCGTCAGCAACGATGCGGGCGACTGTTCCGCAGTGGTCACCTTTGAGGCCACGGAGACTACTGGTATCCCTCCTTCCACCATCACCTACTCGCAAGACCCGGGTACCGCGTTCCCAGTTGGCATGACTACCGTGACGGCCACAGCGACAAATTCAGAAGGCAGCGACCAGTGCTCCTTCACGGTCACCGTGACGGACGATGAAGCCCCCACCATCACCTGCCCGGCCGATATCACCGTAGAGAACGATTTAGGGCTGTGCAGCGCGGTGGTCAATATCCCCGCCCCAACGGTTGCCGACAATTGCCCGGGGGCCACCTTCGAGTACGCGCCAGCTTCAGGATCAGCATTTGATGTGGGCACCACCACCGTCACCGCCACCGCTACCGACGAGGACGGCAATACAGCTTCCTGCACGCTGAACGTCACCGTCAACGATACCGAAGCCCCAAATATGATTTGTAAGAAATCAACTGTAGATATTGAACTAGGCCAGACTCTACTCTCTGAACAGGTGGATAGCATGTCAACCGACAATTGCGCGATTACGGAGTTGAGTGTTGCACCCAACGTATTCGGTTGTGGAAGCCTTGGCCTCAACACCGTGACGCTGACCGCCCAGGATGCAGCCGGCAACAGCAACACCTGTACCGCAACCGTCAACGTCATAGACAATAACCCGCCAACCGCCGTATGCAGCAACCCGACAGTGAACTTGACGGGCGACGGCATCACGACAGTTGCCGCTTCATTCTTTGACGGCGGCTCCTCGGCTGTCTGCGGCGGGCTCGATTTCTCCGCCTCCATGACGGCATTTGACTGCGATGATGTGGGCGAGACTTACACCGTCACCCTCACCGTGACTTCACAGTCTAGCGGCTTATCCGACCAATGTACTTCTACTGTCACCGTCGATGACCCCAACAGCTTCTGCTGTGCACCGCCCATGGCTGTGTGCGAAAATATCACCGTACAGCTTGACGCCAGCGGCAACGCCAGCATCACCCCAGCAGACATTGGCAGCAGCAGCACCGCCGAGTGCGGGCTACAGTCCGAGCTGCTGAGCGTAGCGGAATTTGGCTGCTTAGATGTGGGTGCTGCCATGACGGTTACCTACACCATCACGGACATCAATGACGACAACGACAACTGCACTGCCAACGTCACTGTCGAGGACAATGTAGCGCCAACCGCCATTTGCCAGAACCTCGCCGTGCAATTGGACGCTGACGGCAGCGGGAGCATTACTGCCCAAGACATCGACAACGGCTCCAGCGACGCCTGCGGCATCCACTCCCTTTCGCTTTCGCAAACCGAGTTCGGGTGCGGTGACGTGGATGCCAATACCCTCACCCTCACCGTCACCGACAACAACGGCAACGTCGGCAACTGCAACGCCATCGTCACCGTGGTGGACAACACCGCACCGCAGGCACGCTGCAAGGACATCACCGTGCAGCTCGGCGACAACGGCCAGGGCAGCATCACCGCCGACGACATCGACAACAATTCCAGCGACGCCTGCGGCATTCAGTCCCTTTCGCTTTCGCAAACCGAGTTCGGGTGCGGCGACGTGGATGCCAATACCGTCACCCTCACCGCCACCGATAACAACGGCAACGCCGGCAACTGCGACGCCATCGTCACCGTGGTGGACAACACCGCACCGCAGGCACGCTGCAAGGACATCACCGTGGAGCTCGGCGACAACGGCCAGGGCAGCATCACCGCCGACGATATCGATGACAATTCCAGCGACGCCTGCGGCATTCAGTCCCTTTCGCTTTCGCAGACCGAGTTCGGGTGCGGTGACGTGGATGCCAATACCGTCACCCTCACCGCCACCGATAACAACGGCAACGCCGGCAACTGCGACGCCATCGTCACCGTGGTGGACAACACCGCACCGCTGGCACGCTGCAAGGACATCACCGTAGAGCTCGGCGACAACGGCCAGGGCAGCATCACCGCCGACGATATTGACGACAA
>JAAAOU010000399.1 GCA_009908745.1 Bacteroidota bacterium | reverse complement strand
ACTAGCGTATACTTCCTTTCGGAAAATGAGTGGCACTTCGTTGGAAAGCACATCGCGTATCACCCCGCCAAACACGGCGGAAACTACGCCCATCAACAGAGCGACAATAGGCGAAAGCCACGGTGCTGAAACTCTCTGCCTTGCGTTATCGGACTATAAAAGCATGCAACGCTAGGCAGAGAGTTTCAGCACATTACTAACCTTTTTACCTTCATCTATTTTCTTTCGTGAGTCTGTCCGTATTACATGCTCTAATTCCATGGCATACAAACGCCACCAGTGATAAGCAGGCAGCTCCTCGTTGCTATGTTTTTCCAATCGGTACATCATTTCTACATCGGGGTGTTCTTCCCCCTTTAGTATCCTATTCAATCTAGCGGGGTTTATGTCCAAATCATCTGCTAGTGCTTCTTGGCTGCGACCGCCTATATTTATGTAATGCCTCAACTGATTGGCAAAGCTATATTCTGGCAGATATTCTCCTTTTTTAAAATAAGCTCTTTGTGCGTATTTCATCTGTAAAACCAGGCCGAGCAGCTGCTTTTCAGGACTCATGTTTTGAAGCATTTCTTTGCGCAGTTGTGCGAACTCTTCTTCGACTAAATGCTGGTGCTCATCATCCAAACGTTCACTGTAGATAATACCTTCCACCAACTCCTCATCTGTGAGTTCTTTGCTCAAGCGTTTAAATACCTCTTTCTTACTCTTCATCTTCAAGGTATTTATCAATTAAAGCTTTGGCAGCAGCCTGTTCTATCCCCAAAAGCCTTCCATTTTGCTCGTCGAACAGGAACAGCTTATATACTTCATATAGCTCTTCTTTAGACCAATCGAAGACAAATTCACCAGAGTTCATAATCGGCTCATAGTCCTCACTATGAACTATAGTCTGACAACTTAGGATTTGTGAAAATCATGACGCCGCTATTTTTTCGGCTATCGAGTCAAAAAACGTAGGCATAGCCTGAGCTACGGCGAGGCTTTTTGGCGAAGAGAGGCGGAAAAAGAGCAAGTCAGGATTCACAAATCTTGGGTTGTCAGACTATAGCTCTCGTGCTATGGTTTTATCATTTGCTATTTCTTCTGCAAACGCTCGGTCTTCGAGGTAGTCTCCACATATTTCAGCTCCGTGGATCAAAGTTTCATTCTGTTCCAGAAAGTACTGACTCAGAAACCGGATTTGATCATTGATTCGATAGAGCTTTACCTCATTCATCTCAATGCCTAAAACCTGACCGATTCTATTGATTAGGTATTCGATCACGGATTCATGTGGATACCATTTCGCCCCTGTTTTTGCAATATAGGGAATCCAGGTTTTAGGTTTATTTTTACGAACGCTACCATCCCGAATGTATCGGTATACTCTAATAAACTGCTTTGGTGCGTCACCGTCCAAATCGTAATCCTCTACCAAATAATGAGACTCTTTAAGCCAGGGGATTCTTTGTTCATTGAAGATGACCCCAGAACAATTTTGAGATTGTTCAACCCTTAGTTTCTCTTGTATCTTTTGAGCGTACTGCATAGCCTTAATTCATCTTCACCGCCAATTACTGACTCGTATCCACCCCCAAAATATCCACCACCTTTACCATGATGCGGTAGGTGCCCGGCTTCTCATAATTACGGGTTGCTGAGGTAAATTCTAAGATACGGATGCCTAGCTTCAATGTTGTTGTTTTCTTCACCCTTTTTCCTTAGTACTCACCAACAGTTCCCGCACATCAACATCAAGGATGGCCGCTATTTTGAAGAGCGACTCCACACTAGGCTGCATCGCATTAGAGCACCAGCGGGACACCGTTGATTTGTTGTATCCCAGCTGCTCGGCCAGCCAAGCACTTTTTTTGTCCTGCTCGGCTAGTACAATACGTATACGGTTGTATCTAGGCATAAGACATATATACGCAATAGCCTAATAAACCTAGGGTTTAGGGCTGTATTAGTATTGATAAGTTGCTTTTGGGATAAAAAAGTTGCTTTAAAAGCAATTTTTTTTATTTTTGAGCGACGATATTGATTTCAGGAACTAAACCCTATCACCATGCTTTTAGCAACCGCCCTGCACGTCATGATGCCGGTCATAGCCACGGTTGCTGGCGTGACAATTTATATGTATTTTCGAGATCACAATCCTCCCCATTTTCATGCCAAAGAAGGTGGTGACGAAGAGGTGTTTGACTTAGAAGGCGAAAGCATGAAGGGAGGGATAAGCCCCAAAAAGCATAAAAAAGTTCGCAAATGGGCGAAGAAGAACCGGGGTTTCCTGAAAGATAAATGGGACGAACACCAAAAATAGAGCACCATGCCAAGCAAAACCTACATCCACGCACAACTAGAAAAACTCCCCGCAGCAGAACAAATCAAAGCCCTGCACAAAGCCCTGCAACTGCAAAAAGCCGCCCCCAAAAAGCAGCCCTTCGAGTGCATTGCCCAAGCCATGGGCGTGCCTTTATTCCCGAAAGTGGAAGGTGCCCAGGCCACCGGCCCCTATCGCTTGTCCATCCACTTTAATGATGGAGCAGCAGGAGAAGTAGATTTTCGCCTATTGCTCAGCCGGGAACGGGCCTTGGAGCGCGCCTTGTTGGAAGATGAAACGCTATTCCAGTCATTTGAAATCCGGGAAGGCACCCTGGTTTGGCCTACACACGGCAAACACCTCAAAGATTACGAAGGGCACTCCCATTTCCATCCTTATAATATAGACCCGGGATTGCTCTACGAATGGGCCGTCCCGGTAGAGGCCGCTGGCTGAAATGGATGGTTGAAGCCACTGGCTGTGGCTTCAACATATTTACAACAAAATACAAACCCTTTTCACAACTGCCCGAGCTCTCTCTAACGCACAAACCGCATCAACGGCCCATCCACCTCCGGATCATCAGACAGGATCAAATCCCCGCCTTCAAAGCTGTAGTCAAAAGTGATGGCCGTGGGCTCACCGCCGTTGAAAACGAGGCCTTCTATGGTGACGGTTTTTGCCGCTTCGTTCTGCACGAAGGAGTAGGTGCCCGAGTCCGGCACATAGGCAAGCGTATCCCCGTCCACCTTACTTTGGATGGTGATCATAGCCGTCTCTTGGTCAAATCCCCAGATGTGTTCCTTAGACTGCAGCTGCACAGGCTCGCACAAACAAGTCACCGCTCTCAGTTTCCAAGTACCCTCCAAGGCCAAGGGCTGCACCCCGGCATCTTCCCTGTCGCAGGCGGTGAAAAACAGTAAAGCGGCAAATAATACAAAGATGTAATTTTTCATAGCTAAATAATCTGAAGTGCACTGTTGAGACGAAGGCAGGAAGCGGTAAAGTTGGGCATAAAAAGCAAAAACTGTACTTTTAGCCGCTGAAAAACCAGCACACCATGATCGCTACCCGCCATTTTGCCCTATTTGCCGCCATAGCAGCCCTTACTTACTTGGCTGCGGCCTGCAGCAGTGAGGAAAAACCACAGCAGCCTGCCTTCGATGCCGATAACGTCCAAATCGTCAAGGCCCCTATCAACCCCAACGGCGACAGCGAGCTCGCCCTCCTCATGCGCGCCATGTACGAGGAAGCCGACCGCATGAAAAAGGCCATCGAGCGCGGCGAGCAGCCCGAGATCACGCTGGACTACGACAAGATACTGACTGCCGAGGCCACCGAGCCGGAAAAAGCCGCCTCCGCCACTTATAAAGTACACGCCCAGTCCTACCTGCAAACGCTGAAAGCATTAGAAAGCGCCGAATTGGCGGAAGCCAAAGTACTGTTTGACGAGATGGTCGACAGCTGTATGGGCTGCCACAGCGCGCTTTGCCCGGGGCCTAAGGCGCGGATCAAGAAATTGTATTGACAAAAAGCAAGACGGAGACTTGACGAGGGCGGAGGAGCCTGCTTGGGCAACTTGTCAAGTCTTTCAAAAACCAACAGCCATGGCCAACAACACCAAATACATCAAGAACTACATCGGCGGTGCCCTGCAGCCCGCCCTTTCCGGCGACTACCTTGACAATTTCAACCCGGCGACGGGCGAGGTGTACTCTTACATCCCCGACTCCGATGCCAAAGACGTCGCCGCCGCCGTGGAAGCCGCCGAAAAAGCCGCCCCGGGCTGGGCGCAAGCGGAGCCCCGTACCCGCTTCCGCCTCCTGATGCGCATTGCCGACATCATCGAGCAGAACCTGGAAGAGTACGCCCGTGCCGAGTCCGTCGACTCCGGCAAGCCCATGAGCATGGCCCGCACGGTCGACATCCCGCGCGCCCAGTCCAACTTCCGTTTCTTTGCCACTTCCGTACTGCAATTTGGCTCCGAATCCCACCCTATGCCCGGCGAGGCGATCAACTTCACCCTGCGGCAGCCACTGGGCGTCGTGGGCTGCATTTCCCCCTGGAACTTGCCGCTTTACCTCCTGAGCTGGAAAATCGCCCCGGCCCTGGCTACTGGCAATACCGTGGTAGCCAAGCCGTCCGAGCTGACGCCCATGACCGCCTACCTGCTGTCCCAAGCCTGCCTGGAAGCCGGCCTGCCCCCCGGCGTGCTGAATATCGTGCACGGCCTGGGCCCCAAGACCGGGCAAGCCATCGTGGAGCATCCAAAAGTAAAAGCCATCTCCTTTACCGGCGGCACATCTACCGGCAAGCAGATCGCCCGCACGGCCGCCCCCGAGTTCAAGAAGCTGTCTTTGGAAATGGGCGGCAAAAACCCCAACATCATCTTCGCCGACTGCGACTTTGACGAGATGATGGTCAACACCCTGCGCTCTTCCTTTTCCAACAACGGCCAAATCTGCCTGTGCGGCTCCCGCATCTACGTAGAGCGCCCCATTTACGAGCGCTTCCGCGACGAGCTGGTCAAGCGCACACAGTTCCTGAAGGTAGACAACCCGCTGTCCAAAGACGCCGACCTAGGGGCGCTGGTCTCCAAACAGCACCTGGAAAAAGTACAGCGCTACCTAGAACTGGCGGAGGTCGAAGGCGGCAATATCCTCTGCGGTGGTGAAGTGCTGCAGCTGAAAGGCGAGAACGAGGGCGGCTACTTCATGCGGCCCGCCGTGGTGGACGGGCTGGCTATCGACTGCCGGACCAACCAAGAAGAAATCTTCGGCCCGGTGGTCACCCTCGCCCCATTCGACACCGAGGAAGAAGCCCTGGCACTGGCCAACGGCACCCCCTACGGCCTGGCGGCGAGCGTGTGGACGCAGGACATCAGCCGGGCCAACCGCGTTGCTGAGCGCCTGCAAGCCGGCATCGTCTGGGTCAACTGCTGGATGCTGCGGGACTTGCGTACCCCCTTCGGCGGCGTGAAACAGTCGGGCGTAGGCCGGGAAGGCGGGCAGGAGGTCCTCCGCTTTTTCACCGAGCCAAAAAATGTTTGCATCAAGTACGGGTAGTACAAAGAAAACGCTTGTAACAACATACTTACGGAATCTTGCTTGCCAAAACCCGGTTTTCCACAGCTTTTCCACACCCTTTGGACAAAGCGGGCCATGCGGCTGTGGAAAAAAAATGCCCTCACAGCCAACAATTTATGCACTTGCCTCTTGCCTTTCGGCCAAAAAAACGCCATCTTTGTATACTAGACGGAATTGTCTTCACAAGAGTGATATTTCCACCCCAACTTGATACGAAACAGCCTGCGCTAGCAAGTTACAGGCTGTAAGATGAGAAAGCTAAGCCAAAGACGACCTCCCCCCAACGCCGTTGCCAGCTATGCGTACGCCCGCGATTTTTTTGCGGACCATCGCTTTAGCTATCGGCAAGTTTGACGTGCGGGGAAAATGTGTTGGCCAGCTTTAGCTCCGCGGCACTATGCCACGCGTTTACTTATGGGCGTAAGTAACCGTTAATTGGTCCGTACGTACAGCGCAGCAAAAAACGGCGGCCGGAGCGAACATCAACCGTACCCACCTCTTCACTCAAATGTAAGAGGAACAACGCAAAAACACATTAACAGGATATTAAATTTCACAACAGGCAGCATCATGACTTACAAAACCATCTTCTCCGGGCATTTCGAGTTCGGCACCGAGCGCAGCTACAGCCGGATGTTCGACATGTTCGAGCATCGAGCCGAAAACTACTACCGCAACGCCATCCTCATGAAAGCCGAGGATGTCTTTAACGAGGAAGCCCGATCTATGGACGTCCCCCGTTTGATTGTGCAAGCTGCCACCGGCAAAGAGTGGCGCAACACCATCAACATGCTGGAATTCGTCGCGCAGTACGCCATCGCCGGCAGCTTCAGCGCCTGGATGGTAGAAGATGGGAAAGTCATCAAACAACGGTTCATCGAGCCGGATAGCGACAAGGTAGCGGTGCAAGCGTTCCTGCACGGGCGCGACCTCATCAAGGAGGAAGGCCGCGAGCAAGAAGCGATGAAAGCCCTGAGCCGCGCTATCGACAAGTTTGAACGCCATGCCAAGGCCTACGAGCGCCGTGGTTTTGTGAACCATCAGCTCCGCAACTACGAGGATGCGCTGTACGACTACTCCAAAAGCATCGACATCAACCCCAATGCCGCGGACCCCTATATGGGCCGGGCACTGGTCTACATCGTACAAGAAAAATACCACGAAGCAGCCGAAGACCTGGAGCTGGCTATCAAACGCTCTATCCCGCTGCAGCCACTGTTCTGGCAGGCCCGCCGCATCAAAGGCGAGTGCCACCTCAAGCTGGAAGAGTGGGAAAAAGCGGAGTTTCAACTGCGCTTCGTCACCAAACGGCAGTTTGCCAAGGAAGACTCGAACTACAAATGGCGTAAACGGGCGCTGCTCAACTACGGCCGCGCCCTGTTGGGCCTGGAGCGCTACGCCGATGCCGTGAAAGCCTTTGACGCTACTTTCGACATCGAGGATGCGCTTGATATCCCAGAGGCAGACTTGCTGCTCTACCGCGGCATCGCCTTGCAAAAAGCAGGCAAAAAAGGCTTTAAAAAGGCCTGGAAGCAAGCCGCTAACCAAGGCTCCTCCAAAGCGGCTGAGCTGCTGGAAGGAGCGGCGTAAGCCATACCGAAACAAAGAGAAGATGGATTGACCCCGTAGGTGCGCTGCGCTTACGGGGTTGTTTTTTGCATCGGGTAAGCTTACGTTTTGACCACTCAGAACTTTATGAAGTCCTGCGTTTCAAGCTCTATAACTTCCCCGTATGGCTTTAGCTCATCCAGGTCTATCCGCTTTTTGTCGCCGTAAATAGTGACCACGTAGGGTTTGCGCTGAATATTCTTTTGGTAGAAAGCCTCAATATCTTCCATTTCCAATTCAGCATACACCTCGTAAGCCTGCTGGTTGGGGTCCGCTGTGAATCCCCCCAGCTTATAGTCGAACACGCTGAAGGGCACTTCCCGAAAGTCCGGGTAATTGGTTACGACCTTCAGCTGCAACGAACGCCGCAGCGCCTCCATTCTGTCCGGTTTGGAAGGCATGTTTTTCAAAAGGTCTACCATTACAGGGATGGCATCGTTGGTTTTATCGCCCTGGCAACCGATGTAAGCGATCAATTTCCCCTTGCCCCCGGGCAATGCAGGGCGGCTATATCTCGCGCCGGTAGCATAAGCTAGGGAGCGATATTCCCTGATTTCTTGGGTTACCAATCCAGAAAAACCGTCTGCAAAATACCCATTAAAACCCTGTACATCCGGATACTGATCGGTTTCAAAAGTGCCGCCGGATACATGGAAAAAGACTTGGCTCTGTATTGCCTTTTTCTGGTGGACAAAGAAGATGGTGTTCTGTGAATACACCTGACTAGCCAGTTCTTTGTAGGGCTGTTTGTTTTCCTTTTGAGTAAATACCAGATTGGAGGTCAAAACGCGTTTTATCTCTTCCAACGGCTTATTGCCGGAGTAGAACACATCTGCGCTATACGTTTGCGTGGCATCAATAAACTTACTTATTAGTGCCTGCGCATCAATGGCTTTAAGCTCTTTTTCGCTTCGCCGGCTCAAATAATAAGAATCGTTTCCGTACACCGCATAATCATACAGCGCACGCCCCATGGTATTCGGGTCTTCCTTTTCCAACTTCCGGTCTGCCGTCACCCTGTTTAAGTAGATAGCTTTGGTTTTATCGCTGATCTTTGGTGCAGATAATATGCTGGCTAGCATCTCGACCCCCTTTTCAAGCTTGTCTTCTCGGCCGGAAAGCTCAATCTGCAGGTAATTTTGAGTGGACTGGAACCCATAGTCGATCCCTAGTGCTGCAAAGTTTTCCTTCAGTTGGACCAAAGGCATATCGCCTGCCCCCACTATGTTCATCAAACCGGCCGCATCGATGTAATCCGGGTCATGAAGCCGGCCAATGTGGTAGCGGATGGTCATTTCAAAAATGTCATTAACCGGATTTTCGGCGTAGTGGATGGTATTGCCGCCTTCAAAGGACAATCGCTTCACGTCTTTCTCAAAGTCGAGAAAGCGGGGCTTAAACGGCAAGGGCTCTACCTGCTGATACTGTTTATAGAAACCCGATGCCTGACTTTGCTCAGCCACCACAGGTTGGAAGCTGGGTTTGTCGAGTTTCACTTTTTTCGGGAAGCCCGTACGCGAAATCAACTTCATCCGGTCTTCGCCGAAATACTTTTTGGCCACCCTCATGATATCTTCCTTTGTAATGGCTTCTATTTTGCCCGGATAGGCAAGCTGCTCTTCCCAGCTTCTGCCCTGGTTGAAGGCCCTACCGATCATAATGCCCCGTGAAGTGACGTCTTCAATAGAGGAATTGAACTCCTTGATCAGGTCATTTTTTGCCGAAGCCAGCAAAACATCGGAGAAATCCCCGGTTTTTACTTTTTCCACCTGAGCCAGCACCTTTCGCTCCCCTGCCTTTAAAGACTGGACAAGTATCTTGGGTACATAGAAAAACACGATGGCACCAGCATCATTATAATTCATGGGTATACCGCCCGAATAGATCAATTCCCCTTCGCTCATCAATTGATCTATATAGCCGGTGGAAGAGCTGTTACTCAGCAGGTACTCTGCGACATCCAAAGCCATCCGGTCGGGGTGAGTAGCGCCAACCGTCTGATAGCCGATAAAGCCTGCTTTGATGGGCGTCATTCTCTTTTTGACGACCTTCTCCCCTACTATTGGCTCCAAAGGCGGCAAGTCTACCTGCTTGGGTTTACCTTGTGGCAGATCACGGAATTCGCGGGCAATCAGGGGCTTGACAACATCAGGGTCAAAATTTCCGCTCAGTATCAAAGACATATTTTCCGCCACATAATTGTCCTTATAAAACTCATACATGCGGATCAAGGAAGGGGTCTTTAGATGCTCTACCTTACCCAGCACCGACCACTGGCCATAGGGCAAATTGGGGAACATGTGACGGCTCGCTTCTTCGTATATCCGCCGTTGAAAGTCATCCATCGCCCGGTTCTTTTCCTCATAGACCACCTCCAGCTCAGACTGGAAAGACCGAAATACCGGATCCATAAACCGTTCAGCGTAGAGCATCAGCCATCTTTCGATTTCATGGCTGGGGAAGGAATTGTGGTAAAAAGTCATTTCATAGTTGGTAAAGGCATTCACCCCCGTGCTGCCAATGGATTTGAGCATCTTGTCAAATTCAGTGGGCAACCCGTATTTGGAAGCTTCGACTGCCTGCTGATTAATCCGTGCCTGAATGTCGCTTTGGGCCCGCTCATCCGTGGTGGCCGCCAACAGTTCGTACAGGGTATTGATGGAATCCAAGTACGGCTTCTCCGCCTGGTAATCCGTGGTCCCGTACGTTTGCGTCCCTTTAAAAAGCAAGTGCTCCAAATAATGAGCCATCCCTGTTGCCTGTGGGTCTTCGTGTTTGGCGCCGGCGTTGACCATTACAGCCCCAAATACGCGCTTGGCCGTCGGGTCTGGGTTGAGCATAACCGTGAAACCGTTTTCCAGTTGGTAAGACGCTACCTTCAGCGTGGGGTTGACTTGAGCAACCGCGGCGAAGTAAAACAGTAGAAGTAAGGGAGAAATGATAGTACGGGTCATAAGCTTAGGCATTAGGTAAAAATACAGTGATTGGAAATGGCCTGCCAGTTTACGCTTAAACGGGAGGCCGAGGTGATCAAACGATGATAAAGCTATGGAAATCTCACGAAAAATCGGCGCATCGGATGATCTTTAACCTATGCTGGCGCGACTGCTACTGCACAATGGCCAATGCCCGCTGATACGATACCTTTCCTTTGCTACGTTACCTACTCAGCCAAAAGCCCCTTTCAACCGTTTACTGTAAAAAAACCGAAGATGCACCGCTTCCTCCTCCTGCTAATTGTTTGCCTACCCTTTGCGCTAAGCGCCCAGGACTACCTTACGGAAAAAGAGGTATCCGGCCGGACGGAAAAGCTTTACCGCAAAGCCCAGTCCCAGTACCGTGCCGGCGCACAGGGGGAAGCGCTGGAGACTTTGGAGAAAGTCCTGAAAAAAGAACCCACATTCATCGACGCGCAGCTATTCTACGCCGACCTGCTGCTGCGGCAAAAAGACTATGCGGCGGCTGAATCCGCATTCTCCGACGCCATAAACCTAGCAGCAGACTACGCTCCGCTGGCCTACTACCTGCTCGGGCAAGCCGAATTCGAGCAGCAGAAATTCGCCGCGGCCAAAGGCCATTTCGAAACCTTCCTCAAGCGTGGAAACCCTAGCGAACAGCGGGAAGCCGAAGCCAAGCAGTGGCTGCAAAATGCGGCTTTCGCCGAAAAAGCAGTGCAGGACCCCGTCCCTTTTGCCCCTACCCCACTGGACAGCAACATCAACACCGAAAAGCCCGAGTACCTGCCTTCTATGAGCGCCGATGGCCAGTATTTGGTCTACACCACCCGCCGGCAAGCCCGCAACGAAGACATCATGCTCAGCCAGCGCGCAGACAGCAGCTGGTTGCCGGGGCAGCCCGTCACGGCACTGAATACCCCCTTCAACGACAGCAGCCCCAGTATTGCCGCTAATGGCCAGTCCATGGTATTTGCCCGC
>JAAAOU010000427.1 GCA_009908745.1 Bacteroidota bacterium | reverse complement strand
GGCGAGCACCGGCACGTCCAGGTCCTTGGCCATCGCCTTGAGGTTGCGGGAGATCACCGAGATCTCCTGTTGCCGGTTCTCGACGCGCCCGCCGCCGCTCATCAGCTGCAGGTAGTCGATGACGATGAGGTCGATATCGTGCTGCATCTTGAGGCGGCGGGCTTTGGCGCGCAGCTCGAAGATGTTGATACCCGGCGTGTCGTCGATGAAAATCGGTACTTCGCTGACGCGCTCTAGCGCGGCGTTGAGCTGCTCCCACTCGTAGTCCTCTAGCTGGCCATTGCGCATCTTCATGCCGGAAATCTCTGCTTCCATGGCGATGATCCGCTGGGCGAGCTGCAAGGCTGACATCTCCAAAGAGAAGAAGGCAACGGGTTTTTGGAATTCTTGGGCGGCATTTCTGGCTAGCGATAGAGTTAGGGCTGTATTGTGCGTAACGGTCATATCGGCAAGGAGAAAGCGGCGGTTGCCATCAATTTCGAATCCGTAATACTCGTCTACCCTATCGTATTCTACCCGTATACCGGTCACCTGCCAGTTTACGGGGCTTTTCCATTTATTGGCTTTTTTTCGTCGGACCCTAACTGGGATTTCGTCAAGATTACCATATATCCTCAGGCGGTATACGGTAGAAGTAAAGCCTATTGCTGCTATGGAAGCCTTCTTTGAAACCATGCTCACCCGGTAGCCTAAGCTGTCGCAGAGCAACTTGATTTGCCGGGTCAAAGTTTCGCTTTTTTGAACGATCTCGTATCCGTTAGATTGCTCTAGGTAGTGCCCGTCGCTATCAATCAAGCCTGCCAGCAGTTCCAATCGGTTAGCCTTGCTATTGCAGAGGTACTTGTGAGGAATGTGTTTGTTGCCCAGCAGGCCGAGTTCTCGCAGCGTGCCCTGTATGGAATAGCCGTGCCTTCCTTCCTCCCGGTTTGTGATACGGTGCTCAGGGCACTTGCCTTTCTGTGTGTAGGTAGCTATTTCTAGTCCGACCTGGTCAGCAAAGTCCTTTAAATAACGAATGACTTCCTCATCTTGATTGATGATGACGCTTTTGCTGGAAGACCCGTCACCGAGCCATAGGCCAATGAAATAGGGAGGAAGTGGTAGTGGCTTACCGGGAAAATTGACGGCCACCTTATACCCTTTGTAGTTAGATTGAAATTTTGGAGAACGGGAGATATATTCTTTAACGGAGATGTCCAGCACACTACCTCTCTCCCCTTTCCCTTCCTGCCGACTTTTTTTCAAGGACAAGATATGGCTTTCATTCACCCGGTAGTCCATTCCCTTATTTTGGCGTATCCAGTACATACGCTCTTGGCCTCTAGCCAGCGAGCGTACGCGCCTTGGGGTTGAGTCATCTCCCATCAGCAGGTCGCCTACCTTTACATCTTCCACCTTTTTAATGTGGCCGTCATACATGAGTACTCCGGTGCCTTTACCCAAGCATTTACCCATACCCGGACGGGCTGCCAAAATAATCAAATCCGACCGCTGCAGGCCCGACGTTAAACGGTCCAAGTCCGTAAAGCCAGTGGGGACCCCGGTGAGCCCATCTTCTTTTTTGCGCAGTTCCTCCATTTGCTTCTGCGCCTTGGCGGCGAGGGAGGACATACTCTCGAAGCCCCGGCTCATGTTCTGCTGGGCGATGGCAAACAAGCCTTGTTCGGCATCATCCAACAACTCGAAGACGTCAGTGGTGTCTTCGTAGGCATCCTTGATGATCTTGGTGGAGGTGGAAATCAGCTCCCGCTGCACGTACTTCTGGGCAATGATGCGGGCGTGGTATTCGATGTTGGCGGCCGAAGCGACTTTGTTGGAGAGTTCTACCAGATAGTAAGGGCCGCCGGCAGCTTCCAGGTCGCCGCCGCGTTTCAGCTCTTCCGTGACCGTGAGCAGGTCCACCGGCTGTGATTTCTCAAACAGGCGGAGCATAGCGGCGTAGATCAGCTGATGAGCATCAAGGTAGAAACTGTCTTTGCGCAGGATGTCCAGAACCTTGGTCAGGCCTTCCTTTTCCAGCATAGCAGCGCCCAGCACCGCTTCTTCAAGAGGGATGGCTTGCGGCTGCACCTTGCCAAATACATAATTGGACAGCTCCTCGCCCCGCCCCTTGTTGTCGCGGCCGCGCCGTGTGAAACTCTTCTTGCCGGTATCTTTCTCGCCTGCCATCTGCTTTTGAATTTGGTTCTCTGACAATTGTTGTGCTTTTGAATAAACCACTTTGGAGAACGTACTGCGCCCTACGCTTGCATACCTTTCTCCAAATTCAAATTGTCAGAAAAAGTGGAGTTCTTTGCTAGCCTACAAATTTAAGGCTTTAAAAGCACAACCGCAGGGCCGGGTGCCGACTTCTTGCCAAGGCCTGATGTTGGTACACCCCCAAAGTTTGTGGAAAACAAAATACCCTCAACCGGTGTAGGTTTATTCCACCTTTGCGCAAAGTCCGGCCGAAGACAGCTGCTGCAACTTTCGGTGGGCTCAGCTAACTTCCGTTTTCGGAGCGCGTTCCAATGAAAAAACATGCAAAAGCTATCCTTTTTTCTCCTGTTGCTCAGCCTGAGCATTACTTCTTGCAAAGTAAGCGATTATGCCTCGGACGCCAAGCCTGTCGAACACACCATCTGGGACAGCTTACTGCAAAAGCACGTCACCGAGGAGGGCTTGGTCAACTACAAAGGGTTCTTGCAAGACAGCAACCGGCTGCAGCGCTACCTCGGCCTGCTGGGCAGCCACCACCCCAATGAGAAGCACTGGAGCCGGGACGAGCGTTTAGCCTACTGGATCAATGCCTACAACGCTTATACGGTACAACTTATCCTAGAGCATTATCCCGTCGAGAGCATCAAAGACATCAAAGACGGCATCCCATTTGTGAATACGGTCTGGGATATCAAGTTCATCGAGATTGAGGAACGGACGTATGACCTCAACAACATTGAGCACGGTATCATACGGCCTAAATTTGAGGAGCCCCGCATCCATTTCGCCGTGAACTGTGCGTCCATTTCTTGCCCCAAGCTGCAGCGTTTTGCCTACACCGCGGACAAGCTTGACCAGCAACTGACCGAGGCTGCCCGGTCGTTCTTGGCGGACGACAGCAAAAACAAGATTGCCGAAGACCGGGTGGTGCTCTCCAAGCTCTTCACTTGGTACGGCGGCGATTTCAAAACGGAAAGTGGCAGCATCATCGAGTACATCAATAAGTACGCCCCGGTAGAGGTAGATGCGGATGCCGAAGTAGAATACATGGACTACAACTGGGGGCTCAATGGCGTGGACTAAGGGTGAAGGAACAGAGTGGCCGGCCATTTTACAGGGCTACAGCTAAATGATCCGTCTTGCGTCAATCACCGCTACCGCAAGCGGGCTAGTCCGGACTTGGCTTTCTGGTGCAAGCTTACTCGGTATTCATCGGGTTTGATGGCCATACAGCGTTCGTAGGCGCGGCGTGCTTGCGGGTGCTGCCCCAGCGCCTCGTGAATATTGCCAATTTTCAGTGCCGCGTTGCAGGCGAAAAACCGCGGGCTGTCCGTGCCTAGCGTAATTGTCTTTTCATACCGCCGTATGGCTTCATTGTAGCGCTTCATACCGTGCAGCAGCCGGCCGAGGCGGTAGTGGTATTCCAGTTCGTGTTCCCCTCGAAAGTTGTTGGCCGATTGCCGCATCAGCAAATTGTACCCTTCGTGGTAGTAGCCGCCGTCGAACAGCAAGCGGGCTTTAAGTAAATGCAGGTTGGGGGCTAGGCCGGCCTGTGCCTCATTCAGCGCGTGCTTGTCGCCCCCCGCTTCGTCGGCGCCTTCTGTCAGGCACTGCTTCATATGCCGGTGGTAGCCTGCTATATCTCCGTTGATAAGCGCTTGCCAAGCTAGTTTCTGGTAGGCTTCCTTTATAAAGTTGCGGCCGTTGTAGGTTTTTAGGTACTGCTGAAAGTGCGGTGCCGCGTCTTTGTCCAGCCGGCGCAGCTTAGCTAGGCCAAGCATATAGTCGAGGTAGGGGAAAGGGTAGTAGGCCCTGCCCTGCGGTTGCTGTTGCAGCAATTTTATGGCGGCTTCGTTTTGGCCCGTCCGCATGGCGATGTTGGCCATGACGAAACAGTGTAGCGGATTGGATGCGGGGGTGAGGCCGGCCTTGCGGATGGCCTGCCAAGCCCCTTCTCCATCGTTGGCGAGGTGCAACAGCAGGAAGGCATATAAAACAGAAGTCTCTTCTTCGAAAATGAAGTCCCCTTTGCGTTTGGCGTAAGCCAGCACTTGCTCGATCTCCCGCTTGCCCTCCTCTATCGTGCCCTCCAGGCCGCCCAGCAATTTTACGCCCCACTTGTAGCCATCGGGTATAGTACCCACCATAGCGTGCAGTATGCCAAGGTCTTTTTTGTTGGGCATGAAATCGGGAAAGCGAGCCTGGTTGTCTTTTAGCAGCCGGTGGGCTTTGCTCACCTCCGCAAAGGCCCCCAGATAGTCTTCGAACCGCAGCCGGGCCAGCGCCCACTGTAGCCGGATATCCGCTTGGATAAACAGGTAATAAGGAGAAGAAGGGTCGCCGCTGTTCTTGATCTTGTCCAGCCGCCAGTCGCGCTTGTCTTTCAATTGATTGTAAACGGCCTCTTCCTCGCTGATATACAGCTTGAAAAAGTCGATGTAGTTCTCTATATGGTGCACAATGAGGTTGTCGGGGTCGCGCAAGCGGATTTGGGCCAATAGAACGTAGGCCTCGCCAAAGCGGAGCTGGGTTGCTTTCTCGTAAGCCGAGCGGGCATCGGGGCTGTAGTGGAAGTGCTTGCCCATAGCTTTTGCAGGGGAAGGAGCCAGCAGGGCCCCGAATAAGCAAAACCATAAAAACGGAAGAAAAGTGGGTCTCATGTTCATCCTGGGATTAATGGGTCGTAAAATAATAAAGCCCCGGTACGGAAACAAGTCTGTACCAAGGCTTTATGATATCTTGAAAAAGCAGGGCTTTTAAGCTTTTTCGGCCTCTTTCTCCTCGTCAGCCACAAAGTCGTCGACTAAGATACGGCCACAGTGCTCGCAGGCGATGATTTTCTTGCGCATCGAAATTTCGAGCTGCAATTGCGGCGGTATCATATTGAAGCAGCCCCCGCAGGCGCTACGCTCCACGGTGACAACAGCCAGGCCGTTGCGGTACGTAGAACGGGTTTTGTCATAGGCCCTCAGCAGGCGGTCCTCGATTTTCTTGCGGGCTTTTTCAGACTGTTTACGGAGTTTCTGCTCCTCCTTTTCGGTTTTCTTGCTGATTTCTTCCAGCTCTACCTTCTTGGTTTCAAAGTCCTTCTGCTTTCTCTCCAAACGCACGCGCGTGTTTTCCAGCGTTTCTTCGACCTTGGCTTTCTTCTTTTCTGCCATGCCGATCTTTTTTTCCTGCAGCTGAATTTCCAGTCGTTGCATCTCGAGCTCCTTCATCAGCGCGTCGTACTCGCGGTTGTTTTTCACATTGTCGAGCTGCGTGTTGTAGCGCTCGATCAGGGCCTCTGCTTCTTTTATCTTGGCATTTTGCTGGCTGATTTCCGAGTCCAGGCCTTCAATTTCCCCGGTAAGTTTATTGATGCGGGTCTCCATGCCAGCGAGTTCGTCCTCCAAGTCACTGACCTCTATCGGCAGCTCCCCTTTGAGGATTTCAATCTCGTCGATCTTGGAGTCGATGGTTTGTAGTTCGTATAGGTTCTTTAGCTTTTCGGCTACAGTGGGTTCCGCCATTATTTTAGCTATGTTTTGTGATCAAAGGTCTTGTCCGTCTTTATAATTACAAATAGTGGACGGGATTGGTTACTACCTCGGTAGAATAAACCGCAAAATTATTAAATTTTTTGGAAATGACCGCTTCTAACAGCTCGATTGTAAACTGTTCGCTTTCAAAGTGCCCGATGTCAGCAATAATGATTTGCCCGTCCGCATCAAAAAATTCGTGGTATTTGTAGTCGGCCGTGATGAAGATGTCGGCTTTACGGGCTTTGGCCGCCCCGAGCAAAAAGCCGCCTGCCCCGCCGCATACGGCTACGGTTTCAATCTTGTTGCCCCGCAGCGCGGTATGGCGTATGATGTTGGCCTCCATCGCCTTTTTCAGGTGCTTGAGGAAGGCTTCTTCCTTCATCGGTTGGTCGAGTTGGCCTAGCATGCCGCTGCCGACCAGTGGGTTGCGGTTCTCCACGGGCAGCAGTTCGTAGGGCAACTCCAGGCCGTCAGCTCCTTTCTTGAGCGCTGCTAGTACCTGTGCCTGAATGGCGAGTGGAAAGAAGACTTCCAGTTTGACTTCAGCGCCTGTTTGCCCCTCTTTGGTGCCGACGCCCAAGGAAGCGTAGCTCAGCCCCTGCTCCTGCCCCAGCGTGCCTGCCCCGGCTTCGAACAAAGCTTGCCGCACTTGCTCACTGTGTGTGGGCGGCACGTATACACTGAGCTTTTTCAGGCTTTGGGTAGGGGCTAGGATTTGCGTGTGGGACAGGCCGATCTTTTCGCAGATTTTCTCGTTGACCCCTTTGTGGTAAACGCTGTCGAGATTAGTATGTATAGCGTAAATGGCGATGTCGTGCTTGATGGCCTGAATGACCACGCGCTCCACATAATTGCGGCCCGTCAGGCTTTTCAGCCCTTTGAATACAATGGGGTGGTGGGCGACGATCAGGTTGCAGCCTTTGTCGGCGGCTTCTTCCACTATAGCCTCGGTGGAGTCCAGGCAGCAGAGTACGCCCTTCGCTTCCTGCTGTGCGTCCCCTACGATCAGGCCCGCATTATCGTAACTGGCCTGGTAGACCGGCGGTGCCAATTGTTCTAAGTACTGAATGACGTCCTTTATTTTCATAGCGCTTCATTTCTGATTTTTTGTTCGATAGCGGTCGTGGAATAGCCTTGAATATAAGGTAAAACACGCACTTCCCCACCGTTTTGCTGCACGATGTCCGCCCCCACGATTTCGTCGATGGCGTAGTCGCCTCCTTTCACCAATACATCGGGTACTAGATGTTGTATCAATGCCCCCGGCGTATCCTGCTCGAAAGTGACGACGAGGTCGACGAACTGCAGGGAAGCCATTTGCAGCCGCCGGGTCGGCTCATCGTTGATCGGCCGGTTGGGGCCTTTGAGCCGGCGCACGGAATTGGCAGAATTAAGCCCAATCACCAGGTGGTCGCCCAAGGTCCGGGCTTGCGCCAAATAGCAAAGGTGCCCGTAGTGCAGCAAGTCAAAGCAGCCATTGGTGAAAACGATGCGCTCGCCGGCTGCTTTCCACTCCTGCACCTGTTTTGCAGCTTCGTCCCAGTCGGCGATCTTGGATTGGATGAGGTCTAGCATAGCTAAAAGATTAAGGCGTACTTGCCGCCCGTATCGGGGTCCCGGGGTTTGCCGGGTGGTACCCCCGGTTGATAATAGGCAAAAAGATCAAAGCAAATATCCCGCCGATCACATTGCAGCCCAGCTGTATGGAAAAGAAAGAAATATTAGCCCAGGAAAAGCCGTCGTCCCCGCTGATGCCATACATGGCCAGCGCCGTCTGCGCTAAAAAATGGTACGTCCCCATACCGCCCGGTGAGGGGATCACTACGCCCCACCCGCCGAAGACGAATACAATGAGCCCCGCCAAAGGGGAGAGCCCAGCGGTGGGGGCAAAGGCGAAGAAGCACAAATAAGTCATGGCGTAGTACATGAACCACACATTCAGGCTGTGCAGCAGGAACAGCCCGGGGCGGTCCAGTTGACGGATAGTTTGAATACCCTCCCAGAAACCGAGTAGGAGAGATTTGATTTTGGCGTATACCTTCGTCTTGGACAGCGGTTTGCGAAAAACGTAAGCAATACCCAAGAATACCAAGCCAACGGCACCCGCCAGCAAGAGCAGGTTGCCCAGGTTTGCCAGCCGGCCCAAGTCCGCTTCTTCGTTGATGAACTGCCAGATGGTATCAAACTCCAGTAAAATCGCCAGGCCGGTGACCAGCAAAATACTCATGACATCCACGACCCGGTCTACAACGATGGTGCCCATTACCTTTTCCACCGGTATGCGCTCGTACTGCGCCAGCGTGGCACCCCTTACCACTTCCCCCATACGCGGCAGGCCCAAGTTGGCAAAGTAGCCGAGCACGGTAGTGAGAAAAGCATTGACAAAGCGCGGCCGGTAACCCATCGGGTGTATCAGCATGCGCCAGCGGATTGCCCGGCTGATGTTGCTGATGGTGAACGCCACCAGTACCATTGCTATCCAGAAGTAATTGGCATTCCGGAAATCGCTGATCACCTTTTGCAGCAGGCTGCAGTCCTCAGCGGGTATACCTTTCAGCGCGCATTCCTCCTGATAGGCCGCATTTTGGCTTTGGTACACCAAGTACAAAATACCTACGCCTATGCCTAGGAAAAGCAGGAATTTCAGGAAATTGATGACGGTCTTCTTCAAGGTCTACATTTTGATCCCGCAAAGATAGAGGCTTGTGGCAGAATGAAGGAAAAGCGGGCCTTAATTTTGGCGGTCCAGCAACTTTTGTACACTGGCAAACAGGCGAGTACGTATTTGCTGCAAGTTTTGGCGCTCCACGGGGTTGCGCAGGCGTAGGTTGGCCAGCAGTTCAGCCGCCCCTTCCCAGTAGCGCAGCGCTATGTAGCCTGCCAGCGGTAAAGACAGTAAGTACCACCAAGCGTAGGGGCAGAATTGTGCGACTAGGATAGCCTGAATCGCCCAAGCTATCGGAAAAAACAGCAAGCCCGCCAATATACGCACTGTGGCTTGATACCCGATGTAAAGGTCTAGCTTCCGGCCTATCCACCATGCCGCTGCGAAAGGGAGGAGGTTGTTGATAAAGCCGTAGACAAAGAAAGGCGCAAGCAGCGAGAAAGCCAGTACCCGCAGTAAGAGCAACCGTTGGGGGCGGGCTACAGCTTTATCCGTAGTGCGTAGGGTTTGCAGTTGGGCTTGGTAGGTTGCCAGCTGGCTGTCGAATGCCGTACGCTTTTCGGGGGCGTGGGTAGCCCATTCGCGGTAGGCTTCGATCAGCTTTTTCGTCCGCTTGAAGTGCTCGCTGCCCGGTACCGGCTGGTTGTTGCGCAGCAGCTGCTCCATGGCCAAAACAGCTTTGTCCTCTTCCGGGCTCTCTGTATCGATGGCTGCATTTCTTACCTTTTTTTCCAAGTCCTCGGTGAGCTTCCGGGCGGCGGCTATGGTGTTTTCGCGGTAGAGGTCCGCGTAATCGCTTACCAAGATGGGCTCGCACGCATTCACAACCATGTGGCTGCGGAAACGCTCTGCATGCTCGTAGCTCAAGCCGACGGGCAGGATACGCAGCCCCAGCTTAAAGTCTGCTTTTGCTTCTGCCCCCAGTGCAATACGGGCTGCCCCTGTTTTGAACGGGCGTACCCGGCGTTCCATCTCGCTGCCCCCTTCCGGCGCGATGAACAAGCAGCCGCCGCGGGCCAGAAACGCATGGCTTTTGGCGAAAGCCGCCTGATTGTTGATCGGTTTGCCCTTAGTGTCCTGCGGGCGCTCCACCGGTATGCAAAAGAAGGTGTTGAAGAACCAGTTGGTGAATGGCGTCCCGAATAGGCTGGCGTTAGCTAAGAAGTGTACAACCTTAGGCACGCGGCTCGCAGCGTTCAGTGGGTCGATGAGGGTGTTGGGGTGGTTGGAGACGAGTATGCTGCCGTCCTTATACTTAAGGTGTTGCATGCCCAGCAGGTCAGAGTTGGGGTAGTACAACCAGAAGGAGAGCTTGGTAAGCCCCTTCAGGAACTGATAAATGGAATATAGTATCGGATTCATCTATACTTTGAAGTTGAGGAGGTACTGCCGCACGTCTTCGTCAAACTGCTCGCCTTCGGAAAAGTGAAAACGCACTTGCACCGGCACCGCAAAAACAGGTAATTGCTTGTCTTTGATATACTCGTGATGGAGTTGCAATCGCATGGCGTCCTTTTCGGTGGTGAGAATGACTTTTTTCTCGTTCTCCATGCGGTCGAAATTGGCTTTGAGCTGCCCGACATCGTATTTGGAAAAGTAGTGGTGGTCTTCGTACTCCATGGCGCGGATGTCGCCCACCTGCGTGTCCAAGTACTGCAGCAGGTAGTCGGTGCGGGCGATAGCCGAGATTAGCAGCGCATCCATTTCTTTGTTGAATTGCAAGCGGTAGCGCGGGTTGAGGATGAAGTAAGGCTGCCCGTACTCGTAGTAGGAAAAGTACAGCTTTTGATGCGGCAACGGGTTGATCTCTTCGGCCATCCGCTGCCGGTCTTCTTCGGCCATCACCGGCGGGCACTTGCTAACGATGATGACGTCTGCCCGTTCGTAAGCCGAACGCCATTCCCGCAGCCGGCCGGAAGGCAGCAGGTAATCACGGGTAAAGGGGCGGTTGTATTCTGTGAGCAAAATATTGAGCCCCGGCCGTATGGAGCGGTGCTGAAAAGCATCATCGAGCAGCACGGCTTTCACGCTCTCATGGTCCATAACAATTTTGGGTATGGCGAAAGTGCGGCTCTCCGAAACCGACACCACAATATCCGGGAACTTGCGCTTGAATTGCAGGGGCTCGTCTCCCACCTGCTCGGCATCCATCTGCGGCTGCACCTCCAGGTAACCTTTGGTTTTACGGCGGTAGCCGCGGCTGAGTGTCGCGATGTCAATATAGTCCTTCAGCAAGCGGATCAAGTACTCGATGTGGGGGGTCTTGCCTGCCCCGCCTACCGACAAGTTGCCCACGGAAATGATGGGCAAGTCAAACTCCACGCCCTTGAGCACCCCCCGCTCGTATAACCCATTGCGCAGGCTGACCCCCAGGCCGTACAGCAGCGAAAAGGGGGCAAGGAGAATTTGGACGAGCTTCTGTTGTATCATATTGCTCAAAGGTAAGAACTTGTTTAAAAACTACTCACTCGTCCGCGGCATTAACATGGGGCGCGGCCTGCCATACGCCGCTTGGGTTTCGGCCAAGCCCTCTGCGGGCCGTTCCGCCTGGAATTGTCGGGCAAACTT
>JAAAOU010000386.1 GCA_009908745.1 Bacteroidota bacterium | reverse complement strand
TTTGATTTCCTCCAGGTAGCGTTGGGCAACTTCTGGGTCTCGATATTCTGACAGATACTTCATAACGGTAAATTGTAAATAAAAAAAGAACGGATCAGACTTTTCGCCAACCAGCGGCTTCGACCTGGCCGGGCACATAGTCCCCCTCGGTCAGCTCATCCGTTTCTCCCATTTGCTCAAGGTACTCGAAGACCCTTCTGGCTTCTGCTTCGTCGACTATACTTATAGCGACACCGACGTGAACGAGGATGTAGTCTCCTACTTCCGCCTGCGGCACCATATCTAGCGTAGCGTCTTTGATGATCCCGCCAAAGGAAACTTTTGCCATTTTGATTTTCCCGTCGTACTCTTGGCGGATTGATTGGATTTTACCCGGTATTGCTAAACACATGTTGTTGCTTTTTTGGAATCTTTCACACTAGGAATTGACCGGACTGGCGGTCTTTTTTTCGGCGGTTTTGGCCAGCAGCCAGTCACACCACTCCTCCATACCGTCGCCCTTGAGGCTAGAGACTTCCAGGGTTTCGATAGTGGGGTTGATATCACGGGCGTCTTGCACCACGGTATCGACTGAGAACGGCAGGTAAGGCAGCAAGTCGCTTTTAGAGACGACCATAAGCTCGGAGGTCAGGAACATCCGCGGGTATTTCTGGGGTTTGTCATCCCCCTCGGTGACGGCAACGAGCGTTACCCGGTAGTCTTCTCCCAAGTCGAATGCAGCTGGGCAAACCAAATTGCCTACATTTTCGACGATTAATACGTCGGTATCACTCAAATCGAGGTTTTCCATAGCTTGCCAGACCATCTGGGCTTCGAGGTGGCAAATCCCCCCGGTCACAATCTGCAGGGCATCCAGCCCAACTTCCCTGAGCCGGTCGGCATCCCGTTCAGTCTCCAGGTCCCCTACCAATACTTTCATCTTTATCTGGTCACCCAGCCGGCGGGCGGTTTCTTGCAGTAAAGTGGTCTTGCCGCTGCCCGGGCTGGAGGTGATATTGATCAATAGTATTTGGTTGTCAGCCACCTTTTTTCGGATTTGCTCCGCAACGAAGTCATTGGCTTTGAGCAAATGCATCGTGGTATTGTCGCAGTTGACAGAACCGCGCGCCATCCGATTAGATTTTTGAGTCGTACTCATGTTGATGTTTTTGAACTAACTAAAGTAGCCAGAATATACTAACTGGCAGAAGAAGAAGCAACCGAATCTGCAAATTCGACCTTGTGAATCAGCAATTCGTTCCCCTGAATGACATTACTTGTGGGTTTGCCGCAGTGGGCGCAGGCGAATTTATAATTATGGATTTCGCTTTCTTGTGTGCAAGCCTCGCAGCGCACCATGACCGGCAAGACTTCGATATGGAGGCGGACACCCGGGAATTTCCCTTCCCCTTCCTGTACCGCCGCGAAGGCATTTTGCATCAGTACGGGCTGTACGTTGGAGAGCAACCCGACACGCAAGCGGATATCCGTCAAGCGGGAAAGCTCTTCGGCGGAAAACTCTGTTTCCAATGTAGAGGAGATGGTTCGGACCAGGGATATTTCGTGCATAATGCTAAGCGTAGGCCGATTTTAGTTGATGGAGTTTCTGCAAATGCTTTTCTGCTTCAGCAACTAACTGGGGGTCAGGAGAAATGGCGATGACCTCCTTGGCCTTTTCTACCATATCACCGTACCGGGCTTCGTCAAAGGTGTCTTCGGGCATCCCCAATAACCATTGCCCTTCCAAGTAATTCAGCAAGGTCAGCGAGCGTTCTAAAGGCATAGAGTCTGCCGGCCGGAGTTTCAGGGCTTCCTGATAGAAGAAGAGCGCCTTTTCCACATTATCCGTCAATTTTGCTTCCGGATACTTGATAAGCGCATTGCCGTAATGGTTGCACACCATAGCGTACTCCTGAGGGTGTTCTTCCTTGTTGAGTATGGTCAAGGCTTCCTGAAAAGCTGTGCTCGACCTAGCGGCCCACATGCCTTTCTTCTTGGCTTCGTCGGGGGTTTCGGCGTAAATGAGCCCTAGCTTTTGTTGAATATCCGCGTAGATCATGGGTGCTTGCTCGCGGGTGAAGCTTTTGGCTGCCTTTTGAAGTGCATTCGCGGCTTTGCGGTAGAACTGTGGGTTGCCGTCTTGGGCCCAGCTGAAGAGTAGCCCGCCTTTACGCAGGTAAGCATCAGCTATGATTAGTGCAGTATCTTCCTGTTCTTCCAATAATGCGATTGCCCGGCTCAAGTAGCCAAGCCCTTCGCTCCAGTTTTTTTCGTGGTGGCAGACCGTGCCCGCGTCCAATAAGGCCATAGCGGTATCCATCGGCCGGTCTTGGCTTTCGAAGGCTTCCAGTACCAGCCCAAGGTCTTGCTTGACCGCTTCCAAAAGTGTTGCATTGGATGCCGGGCCAAGCTGCGCCATCCGAGCTTGGCATAAGGAATAGCGCAAAGCGGTTTCTGCGGCTTCCGATTCTGCGCTGGCCAAGCCAACCCGTAAAACACGGATGGCATCCTGGTATTCGCCGAGGTCCATCAGCAGCATACCAAAATGGCGGGCCGTATACGCCCGGTACTCGCCGCTTGTAGCGGTTTCCAAGGCTTGCAAATAGTAGTATTTGGTTTGGTCTGCATTGACTTCCTCCATTCCATAGTGGCGAATGACGGCATGATTGTGCATCAAACGGAATTCGTCGAAGTGCTCCAAGCTAGAGGGCAAATCATTGGCGTCCACCGTCAGGCCATGTTGCAGCCGGTTGTAGATATCCAATTCGTGGTTCAGGCTGGGGTCGGTATCCGCCAAGAAGTGGTATACCCTTTCGTAGTTGTTCAACCGGCTGTACAAGAGGGCAAGCAGGTATTCGGGCCTAAGCTGCAGTTGCTCTGCCAGCAGGTAGGGGGGCATGAGGTCAAACCAGTCCAAAAGCGGGTAAATCGCATCCCCTTTGACGATCAGGTTCATGGCATTGGGAACAGGCTTTTCCTCCAAATAATCTACGATCTGGACGAGCTCCTCCAAACGGTGTTCGCTCTGGATAATAGCCTTGAGCTGCTCGTGGTATTTAGTTGCGGCGTATATCGTCAGCATTGGGTTCTTCCTTAGGGCGCGGATCACGCGGATCGGCGCTGATTTGTCGTTGTAAAATGTTAGCGTGCCATTCGGCTTTTTGGCGGCTGTGGTAGTCGTTGATCGGGCGGACCAGTTTTTTCATGGGGTCGTTCCGGTCTGTAAAAACCATGACTACCCAATATCTTCCTTTTTCTTCTTTGATCTTGTGGGTCACCACGCAGTCTTTAAGCCAAGCTGCTTGTTCGCCTAAAAAGTCGAGGTCCTTTTTATTTCCAGTTTTATCAGCCAATGTTAAGCTAGCGTTGTAGACTAATCGTCTGTACCGAGTACGACTTGAAGCAATTGCAGGCTCTCCAGGGCAGAATAAGCCAAGGGGCGATCCTGATCGTCTAAGCCGTTGTCAATAATGACTTCTTGCAGGCTAAGCGACTTGTCCCCTTGCCTATTGCGGTCTTTGAGCATGACCAAGCTGCATTCGTGCAGGGCTTTGAAGTCCTCATTAGACATGGGGGCAAGCAGCAGGGCTTTCCGTTGCGGGTAGTATACCGTATAGACTTGCCGTTCGTTGTTAAAGATACGGTTGGCCAATTCACCGCTAATCCACAGATGCTGCCGACGTAAGCGCACCTGATCGCCGTCTAAACCAGAAGGGGCATTATCTAACTGGGAAAGCAAATCTTGGTGAAAGATACGTTCCATAACCTGTCTTTTTCGTGTTATCCGTTTTACTCATGGCCCTTGGCTACCGAGTGGGCCTCTTCTTCCAACTGCTTGGCAATGATACCCACGAGTTGGTCGGCAGCAGCCACTACTTGCGGGCTCATGCCGATATCCATTTTCGTATTGGAGATAGCGATGAGGTAGACACCGATGTCTTCAGGGTAATCGTCCTGAAGGATTTTCTTGGCATAGCTGAGGGCCTGATCCCATTTTAAGCTATGCAGAAAAACCATAGGGTCCTCTTGGATAGCCGCATCGATTTCGCTGGCCGGAAGGTGGTACAAGGTACCATCCGGTTCACCGGTGTTGATGACCCCGTCAATAAAGATGATCCTTTCGTTGCCTTTCAACTGGAAGAGCACCTCGAAGGCGGAAGTCCCCATATCAATCAGGGTTAAACCCTCTTTTTCTTGGTATTGCTCTTTCAGCTGCTGAATGACGTAACAGCCAACGCCGTCATCACTACGGGCGGGATTACCGAACCCAAGCAATGCCGTTTTTTTAAACTTTGTCATGCCGCTCCAACTTTCTCCACTTTAAAACGCTATTTAAATTTATGCAGCCTTCCTTGAAAAGCCTATAATTTGAAACGCGCTAACTCTTCGCCGTTTTTGGCATCGTGGGCATGAACTGTACAGACCAAGCAAGAGTCAAACGAGCGGGCGACCATGCCCACTTCTACGGGGTCCTGCGGGTCTTCCACTTCAATATCTTCCAATGCCGCTTCGATTGGGCCGGCCTGCCCTTCGTCATCGTTAGGGCCGACATTCCAGGTCGTTGGCGCCACCACCTGATAGTTCTTGATTACGCCGTCTTTGATTTCGACCCAGTGGGCCAATGCTCCACGGGCTGCTTCGGTGGCGCCCCAGCCTTTACCGTCGCGTTCTTCGGGCTTGATGTAGAACTCCCCGTCCAAATCAACTTGGGACAGCCATTCCATAAGCTGTGTGTAGATACGCGGCGCTTCATGCATTCGAGCTAAGGAGCGTGTAAAGACACTTGGCCCTTTATTGGCCATGATGTCGACAAACAAGGGGTCTTTGATCTGATGGTCGAGATTGTCTGGGTTTCCAGCCATGATGACCCGGCTAAGGGGCCCTGCTTCCGCAACTTGGTTATCATAGCGCGGGGCTTTGCTCCAGCTGTATTTGCCTCCCCAGTCTGTATCGTGCATGGTTTGGCTTTCCGTTGGGGTCGGCAGCGGTTCGTCCCAAGGGTGAGCAGCGGGCACATCCTCGTACCAAGCGTGGCCCACGTGTTCTTGGATCTTGCGGTGATCCATCCCGTGGAAGTTTTTCCCGTCGTAGAACCCACCCGGGCTGATGACGGCGCTTTGGCGGCCTTCCACAGTAGGGTTGTTGTACAAGTCTTTGTGCAAGTAAGTGCCGTGCGCAATGAATTTGCCGACGCCTTTTCCGAATGTGTCAAGGCCAAATTCTAGGGAGGCGCGGATAAAGAGGCCGAGGTCCGAGTTCCTTTGGCTTTCGTTTTCTTCCACCCATTCCATCAAGTCATCCCAGCTTTGGATTTGCAGGTACCGCTCGATAGAGCAACCCAACCAAACCGTTTCCAGCCAATCGTTGCGGAATTGGTTTAAGATAGCGGAAGCACGGGTAATGTCTTTGAGGGTGGGCGCACACATAACCCCGCCGGGCACCATATAGGAAGAGTGGGGCCACTGACCGCCAAACAAGGAGTACACCTCCACCGGGCGGCCGGAAGCCACCACGCCTTTTTGGAAGGAGGTGCCTACATAGGCTGCAAACCGTTTGGCCACTTCCGGATAAAGCGGATGGTGGGCAAACTTCTTATTGGCCATGTCCGTAGCGAAGATGGCGTAGAACCAACGCGGGATGCTTTGCAGGGTCTCCGTGGCCTGCCCGATTGCCCGAAGCAGCAGGGCGTTGGGTGTCAGTTGGGTTTTCCAGATGGTATCGAGGGCAGAAGAAGCACTGTATAAATGGCTTCCGCCGCATATACCGCAAATACGCGGCGTTACAATCAATCCGGACTGCGGGTCTTTCCCCGCCATGATCTCCTCAAATCCGCGGAACATGGCCGCTTGGGTGTAGGCTTTGGTGACTACACCAGATTCCATATGTACTCTTATGTCCAAGTCGCCTTCTACGCGGCCGACTGGGCTGATATTGAGTTCTTTAACTGTTGACATTATATTGGGTGCTTAAAGTTATTTACTGGTTTCGAAGTGTTCTTGCATCGTGCCGGTTGCCCGTTCTAGGCTGCCCAGCACTTTCTCAAACCCGGCTCTGGTGTAGTAGGCGAGTTTGGATACCCCGGCGGGTACGTCTTTGGGTAAGAAGCCCAAGTACTTCATGGTGTTCAGCACGGACCCTTTGGCCAGGTCGTGGTGTGGGAAGCCTGGCTCGGTACAGCCCAAGCAAGGGTGGTTGGTCCGGGTTTTGGAGCTTTGCCGGTTCCAGAGAATACGGTTGCAGCTTGCCCTTGTCATTGGCCCGCGGCAGCCTACTTCGTAAAACAAGCATCCGCCACGTTTGCCGAAATGCCCGTCGATCTTCTGGGCAAAGCTTATCGCGTTGGGGCAGCCCGTCTGCACGAAATCCGTAAAGAACGTCTTCGGCCGGTGGTAATCATCAATCAGGACATCCTCGATCCGGCCGGTACTAATCGCCACCAGAATTTGCGTCACCCAATCGGGGTGAGCTGGGCAGCCGGGGATATTGATCACAGGCAAACCGCCCTTCGATTTGAAGTCTGCCCCAAGCAAGCCCCCTTTGGCTTTCTTGTGGAACTGCATCCCTGTGCTTTCGCTGGGGTTGGGAGGCACGGCGGGAATACCGCCCCAAGTCGCACAGTCACCGATAGCAACGACAAAGCCAGCGATCTCACTGAGCTCTCTAATCCATTCTATCATAGGGCGTTCCGCAAAGTAGTTCATCTTGCCGGTCCCATTGGGCCCCTGTACCAAGCTTCCCTCAAAAACAAGGATGTCTAATTCGGTCTTGCCGGCTTTGATATCGTTCATCAGGTCCGTTACCTGATCGCCAATTTCCAATCCAATACTGGGGTGCCAAAGAATGTTGATGCCGAAATCGACTACCAGCTCGGGTACCGTCGGCTCTTCGGCGTTGAGGAAAGACATGGTGTTGCCACTGCATGCGCCTCCTTGTAGCCATAATAGGTTTGCCATAATCGAAATTTAATGATGTTGGTTTTGGCTGTTGGGAATCTTACACGATCTAATGTAAGAATAGACCGAAGTTAACGGTTTTTTATTTGATAATGAAAGGATTCTGTCAAATCGTTTCTGATTGTTCTGGATATCGCCCAATCGGCGAACGATATAATAAATATGAGGGGTTTATTTAGAATTTTTATAAACAAAGCGGCAGGCGTCAACGTCGGCAGTTTAGCGGGCTAACCGGTAAATTCTAATATGCCAGGTTATGCCTTTTTGCGTTTGGGCGGCGTTGCCCTTGCCCGACCCCCTTCCAGATATTTTGCTACATCATCAGCTCCCTATTTCGCAAAAGGCAAGTAAGCCTATTGGGATTTTGCCACTATTGTGTTACATTGTGGCTGCGGTTGACGGACTGCCGCGCCGGTAAGCGCGCCTCTGCTGGCTTCAAAATTCATATCCCATGAAAAACAAGCTTTACCTCTTTCTATTTCTATCGGCCATCCAATTGTCGGCACTGTACGCCCAGCCGGTTTTCCCGGATATAGGCAACGCTACATTACGGCGAGCCCCCACCCGCATTTATGTAGACAAGGACGCTACGGCGGGGGGGCAAACCGGGCAAGACTGGGAAAACGCACTCACCAATTTACGGACGGCACTGTTCTTGGCGGGGGCAGGGGATACCATCTGGGTAGCAGAAGGCACCTACTATCCTGCTTTGGGGGCGGAGCGTACGGCTTCCTTCCGCCTGAAGCAAGGGGTGGCGGTATACGGCGGTTTCGCGGCTACGGAGGCCAGCCTGGCAGGACGCGACCTGTGGCAACACCCGACTATTTTGAGTGGCGACATAGGCGTCGCCGGCGACAGCACGGATAATGTGTACCACGTCGTGAAAGCCATGGGGGTAGACAGTACGGCCCTGCTAGACGGGTTTGTAATCGAGCACGGGCAGGCTGACGGGGACAATTCTTCCAATAATACAGACAACCGGGGAGGGGGCATGCTGATTGTGGGGGGCGAAGCCGCAGCACTGTCTTCGCCGAGGATCGCCAACTGCACCTTCCGCTTCAATACCGGGCACCGGGGGGCGGGCCTGTACTTGAAATCGGCTGCAGACGATGAAAACTTGCCCCGGATCGAAAACTGCAAGTTCGAGCAGAACAACGCCTTGTTTGCCGGCGGCGGGGTATATGTAGATGCGCGGCTTACGCCGGATGCTGTTTTGTGGCTAAAGAGGGACACTTTCCTAGGCAATACAGCTATCAATGGGGGAGGCGCAGACCTGCATGACTTGGGGGCACTCCGGGTGGATTCCTGCATTTTCAGCGCGAATGAAGTTACCAATCATGGGGGGGGCATAGCTTACCTCAACGGCATAAGAGAAGCTAGGGTGCGATTTGCTCACAGCCGTTTTGAAGGGAACAAAGCGCGGGTATACGGCGGCTTCTTTTTTTTGCCTACTGGTGGCGGTGCCTCACTGGAAGACAGCCTCCTCTTTTCTTTTGATCATTGCGTCTTCGTGGAGAACCAGGGCTTTCATGATGCTGGAAGTGCATTAAGTATTGATAATCTTGCAAGATACCAGAAGGTGGAACTATCGAACTGTCTATTTGAAGGCAACTTTCCCGACGATGCCATTTTGGGTTTTTTTTGGTGGGACAGTGAGAGTGAATGGGATGTTGACAAGTGTGTGTTTAAGAACAACGCCCCGTTTCCGATGTCTTTAGGCGGTGGGGCTATCAGTTTTCAGGGAATGCTTAACCCCGGCACAAAAAAAGTTACCACTACGGTTACCAACAGTATATTTACGGGTAACGGCGGGGCTATCATCGTGGAAGCTGGCTTGGACGGGCAATTCAATACCTCCATAAAAAACTGCACTTTTTTCAATAACGGGCGATACGCCATAGCCAAGAGTTGGGGGGAAGCCTTGAACGATTCTACCTGGTACAATAATCTGGAGATATCCAATTCTATCCTTTGGGAAGAAGACACCCAACTGCCCGGCCTGCAGAGTATTTTCTACAACGGGGACCCCAGCACCCCATCCCTGTATGATTACCGGATCAGCCATACCGCCGTCAGCGCGGCGGGCTGCTCGGGGCTGGGCAGCGAGGAAGCCTGCGGCGAGGGTATGGTCTTTGGCGTATACCCTGAATTCGTTGACACGCTCGACGGCGACTTGCGGCTCAGTGCTTGTTCCCCTTTGCTGAATATGGGGGGTAATGTGGGTTTAGACAGTTTAGGCGTCGTCACGGATATCCTGGGGGCACCGCGCATACAAGACAGTATCGTAGACATCGGCGCTTATGAAAGGGCGGCCTTTGCGGTAACGGTAGATACCCTGGCGGGCCCTAGCTGCATAGGGGAGGATGACGGCAGGGTTTCTCTCGAGTTGAACGGTACGGCCCCCTACGCCTATGTATGGGTGACGGACAGTACGGAGGGGGTGGTGCCAGAAATGCTGCTTGCCGGTGATTACTCTATTACCGTCACCGATGCTTCCGGCTGCCAAGACAGCATAAGCGTGACTTTGGCGGGCCCGCTGCCGGTAGCGGTAGACGCTGCAGTGGAGCCGGCCAGTGCGGCTTCGGGCGGCAGTATTACGGTTGTAGAGGCGTCTGGTGGCACCCCGCCCTATGCGTATCTATGGAGCACGGGGGCTACGGGCACCACGGCCACCGGTTTGCCCGCCGGCACCTATGGCTTGACGGTCACGGACGCTAACGGCTGTGTGTCGGAATGGGCGTACGAGGTCCCGCTGGCCAATAGTCAGCGGGAGCCATTGGGTGGAAGGGGGTTGGCGGTGTACCCCAACCCGGCTGGCGGTTGGGCCGTTTTTGATGCTGGGCAGCGTTGGCCGCTGGGGCAAACCGCTGTGTTGTCCATTTTTGATACTCAGGGCCGGGAAGTGCAGCGCGTGCCATTTGCAGGGCACTATCGTTGGGATGCAGGCGGCATGCCGGCCGGGCTGTACAGCTATCAGCTGCGTGGTGACGGTGGGGTGTTGTTGCGGTCGGGGAAAGTGGTGGTGGAGTAAAGGGGCTTTACGTCCCCGGTACCCGCGTGGTGGCAAACAGCCGTTTTATGCTGTACTTGCCGGTGCCATTGGCCCAGACCATAAGCATCCCCCCCACGATGGCGAGGTTTTTCATAAACATGATCGATTGCAAGCGCCGGGCCGGCTCCGGGTCGTTCCAAAAGGAATGGACAATAAAGGTAACGGGAATCCAGTAACAAAGCAAGATGAACATGGCAAAGCCAGTACGGTAACCGATCAGCAGCAGCGTGCCGCCCAGCAGCAGCAAGATAATAGCGCCTACGAGCACGAAGTCCTGCTGCCAGGTCAGCCCGTAGGCAGTCATCTTCTCCTTGGTGGCTTGAAAGTAGAAAATCGAGTCGTAGGCTTCATACAGGAAGATGAAGGATAGCAGTGCCCGGCCTAGCAGATCGATGAAGTCTTTCATGCGTTCGGTTTAGGCGCGCAAGGTAGGTTTAATAGTTCTCCAAGGCAACATTTGTGAATCTTGACTTGCTCTTTTTCCGGCTCGCGGCGTTAATCCCGCTTTTTGACGCAAAAAGCGGGACGACAGAACTTTCCCGATGGCTATCGGGATGCCTACGTTTTTTGCCTTGCGAGCCGAAAAAATAGCGGCGTCAATTTTCCACATATCCTACCTCGGAGAACTATATTTGTAGAATTGCGCTACTGCCCGGGCTACATTCTGCCCGTCCATAGCGGCGGAGATAATGCCCCCTGCGTAGCCCGCCCCTTCGCCGGCCGGGAACAGCCCCTGCCATTGCTCGTTCATGTAGGTTTTGCGGTGGCGCGGGATGCGGACCGGCGAGCTCGTGCGGCTTTCTACCCCGATGACGTTGGCCTCTTCGGTGTAGTAGCCTTTCATTTTGCGGCCAAACTCCTTGACGCCTTCCCGCAGCCGTTGGTAGATGGCGGGCGGCAGCAGCTCGTGTACCGGGGCAGCGTAGATGCCGGGGATATAGGAGGTGCCGGGCAGGCTCTTGGACACCTGGCCTTTGGCAAA
>JAAAOU010000248.1 GCA_009908745.1 Bacteroidota bacterium | reverse complement strand
CTTTTGCCGATCAAGAAAACAGCGATATCGTGGACGGGAAAATTCGCGAGGGTGCCCCGCCGGCACAGCTCTATAATTTGGCAGCGGATCCTCGTCAACAGGAAAACCTGTACAGCAGCCGGCCCGATATCGTAGAGGAATTGGAAAAAGCATTGAAAAGTACCATAGGCCGCTGATTATCGCTACTTTGTCGGCATGAGTGCAATCGATATGGGGCTGTTGTTCCTGGCGGGTATCGTTACCGGGATGGTCAATACCATTGCCGGCAGCGGGACGATTTTTTCGCTGGGGACGATGGTGTTTTTGGGCATACCCATAGAAATAGCCAATACGACCAACCGTTTGGGCGTGCTGTTTCAAAATATTGCCGGGTCCCTTTCCTACCGGAGATACGATTCGCTATCGCATCTGCGGCTGCCCTATGTAGCAGCGGGGGCTACCTTTGCAGGCGCACTGCTGGGTGCCTATTTCGCCGCGAATGTATCAAGCGGCACTTTCGAGCTGCTGGCATTGGCCGTCATTATGGCGCTGATACTACAGTCAGTACTCGACATGCGGGGTGTTGCGCTTACCTTTTCGCTCAACTTTGCCAGTACCTCTACCGCAGCCGAAGTAGCCGTGTTTTTCCTGATTGGGCTGTACGGAGGCTTTATACAAATCGGGGTCGGCATCTTACTGCTGCTGGGTATCAGGGCTTTTTTCCGGCTGAGTTGGAACGAGTCCAATTACCTAAAACTGCTTATCGTCCTGATTTATACCATTCCAACGACGGTTTACTTTGCTGTGGTGGGGATGATCAGGTGGGAAGCCGGTTTGTTTTTAGCCCTGGGGCAAATCATCGGGGCTTACGGGGCTGCCCGCATATTCAGCTTGAATGCAAAATGGAATGCCTATATTCCGTACTTCGTTTTGGGCATGTTGATCTTAACCGCACTGAGAATTTTGATACCATGAAAATAGCAATACATTCAGTAGCTACCCTCTTACTATTGAGCCTATTCGCTTGCCGTGACGATAGCCAAAACCCTGTAGCGCAGCAAGCGCCGGAGGGTATGGTGAAAATACCGGAAGGCCGCTTCCTGATGGGCGGCAAAAGCCCGCAGGCAAGCCGGGACGAATTCCCCCGGCACGAGGTCCAAATCTCCGCGTTCTACATGGATATCCATGAGGTGACGAACCGGCAGTTCAAAGCGTTTGTGGACGAAACGGGCTACGTCACCGTAGCCGAAAGGCCAATCGACTGGGAGGAGATGAAACAAGAACTGCCGCCCGGCACCCCCAAACCCGCAGCGGATATGCTGCAAGCCGGCTCCTTGGTTTTTCAGCCTACCGATGGGCCGGTCAACTTAAGGGACTACAGCCGGTGGTGGCGCTGGACCGTGGGCGCTAACTGGCGGCAGCCGCAGGGCCCGGGGAGTTCGATTGAGGGCAAGATGGACCACCCCGTCGTGCATATCGCTTACGAGGATGCCAAGGCCTATGCGGAATGGGCCGGCAAACGGCTGCCCACCGAGGCAGAATGGGAATGGGCAGCTATGGGCGGCGCGGCGGACAGCAAGTACCCGTGGGGTAATACCCCCGCGGCGGATGCTTTTGACCAAGCTAATTTTTGGCAGGGGCCGTTTCCCTACCAAAATACGGAACAGGATGGTTTCTTCGGCACGGCGCCTGTGCAAACCTTTCCGGCCAATGGCTACGGCTTGTACGACATGGCGGGCAATGTCTGGGAGTGGTGCCAAGATAAGTACCATGTACGGGCCTACGAAATGGGCAGCGCTCAGGAGGTACCGAAAGACCCGCAGGGCCCAGAGGCCTCTTTTGACCCCCAGGAGCCACGCGTAGACAAATGCGTTATCCGTGGTGGTTCTTTTCTGTGCCACGACAGCTACTGCTCCGGTTACCGGGTGGCGAGAAGGATGGGGTCGGATAAGAACTCCAGTTTTAATCATACGGGCTTTAGGTGTGCCCGGGATATATAGTCTGACAACGCAAGATTTGTGAATTCTGACTTGCCCTGTTCGGCGTAGGCTGTGCCTACGTCCCGTCACCATTCATACATCGCATCCAACAAGCTTACCTCGATCAAGCCCTGTTCCCCGCAGCAGCCCCTTGGCCTCTTTCAAGGTGCCCGGCACCCGGCTGGACCAGCCCATGCGGTTCTCCTCCAGCACCTGGAGTGTCTCTTTGCTATAGAGCTTGCTGTCTGCTATTATCGACTGTACGCCGTCTTCGGCGTGAAGCTGCCTGCCGTACGTTTCTATCGCCTGCCGGAAAGACTCGCTGTCGTTGCTGTTGCCGTTGAGCGCTTCCATGTGCACGGGGATGCCGCCCAAATGCTCGCAGATCAGCTGCAGCGTAGCCTGCGGCAAATCCGGGCGGTTGTCTTTGCTGTAGCCTTGCGTGATATGAAGCCCTTCCACATTTTCTTCTGCGCTGTTGTACTTGCCGTGGGCACTCAGCGTGGTGGTGTCCAGGTGCCCGGTGCCGGGCTTGAACCCTAAGGCTTTGAATGCCCGCTGGCTGAGCACTGCGGAAAGTGCGATGTCATGTTCCTCTTGGTAATGTGGAGCCCGATAAGGTTCGCGATGGACCTATCAACTTGTAAGGAGCCCTCTTATGGCGTTTTAGTTAAATACTTTATCCAAGTAGTTACAGAGGTTATTGGCGACAATATGGTCTCCGCAGTTGCCAAAGCCTAAATACTCAACTTCTGAGTTTTTATTGATGACTAAGACTTGGGGTACGCCACTGATGTTGAATAGCGACTGATAAGAATATAAATCTGTTTGTGAGCGGTAGACAGGGAAAGTATAGGTTGGGCTTATACGTTCACTGATTAAAGCTGAAACCTTAGTTTCCGTGTCTCTATACGTAGGTAGATGGACGGCACCAAAAATGGTTTGCTCACTTTTATGTTTTTTATACAGTTCTTCGAATACAGGGAATTTCTTGAAGCAGATGCCGCAGTTTGTTGTCCATAGGTCAAGAATGATGTATTTCCCTTTGGCATCTTCTGTGCTCCAGCAGTCGCCTTCTAAAGTATAGAATTCTAGGTAATCCACTTTTTGTTTTGACGGGATGACGGATTGGTTTTTTGCAGATAAAACGTTTGGAATCGCAAATCTAGAAAAGGGTATTAGCACCATACATACAAGCACAATGTATATAGGGAACCGTTTTCGGTGACCGTGAAATAAGCCTCCAATAATGAATAAACAGATACTGACTAATGTTACAGCAAGTGCGCTATGGTACTTTTGTGCAAGTAGGGAAGGGGTATAAATGAATACAATTGGGAGCATCGTCAAAACTGCAAAAGTTAAGCTTTTGGCGGATTTTCTTAAAATACTTCCCCATTGAATAAAGAAGTATCCAGCAAAGAAATAGGCGGCACCACCGATAACCATTTGATTTGCCCTGCCTAATGGAAAAGAAAAAGCCATAAGCAGGAAAGGTAGATAAATACCTAACAAGTATTTAATCCCATTTTCGCTTTGTCTAATATTGCCCAGCAGATTTGCTAGCGACACTAAAAAAACTTGAAACCCGATGTACTCGAAGATTTGAATTGGCTGTAAGCCTGTACCGAAATCTTGAGAATAATAAGGGAGTAGGACTGCTGAAGGTAGGCAGAGGGCTACTATCGTTATGTATTTGTTCTTTTGGGGGTATTTGCGGCTGTAGAAAAATGTTGTGATTGGCGTTACGATTAGGCTACATAGGTAAAGCAACTCAAAGTTCGGATTTACTAAGGCAGGAAGTAATATGACAAATATGGATATCGACAAGCACAGTAAAAAATGTTTCATATATGAATGTTTAAATATATTAAAGTAACGGATGCCATGGCATCCGTTACTTTAATATATTAGGTAAGGAAATTGCGTGAGAATGGACTAAGTCTCAGTTTTAAATACATCTTCCCAAACATGGCTGTCTGCCCAGGATTCCGCAGCAATCTTCAGTTGGATTACAGGTTGTGTCGTCACACCCGTCTCCTCCTCCTAAGAAGCAAGCTAAATCTGATCTACATTGACATGATGCTGCTTTAGGTCCGCCTCCTCCAGAAGAAGAAGACCCTGGAACATTTCGAGATGATATCTGGTCTCTGAGGATTGTTAGTTCTTCTCTTGTATAAAGTAGTTCAAGCATGATTACATATTCTTCTTCAGTCCAACCATATAATTCTTCACCTTGTTTTTTCCATTCTTCTGTGTAGGTTACTATTACATCGGTTGGTCCAAACCAAGCGTTAGCGATATAATCCTTCAGCTCCAAGATAAATTTACTTTGCTCATCTGTAAGGTCGTTTTGATTCGCTGTAAGCTGTAGCTTCTCTTGCCACATATCTAGTCTTTTCTGTTGACTTAAGCTTCCATAAACAGCGATGTATCGATCGTATGGTAACTTTGTAATATCTGCTCGGGTATAATTGTCGAAGTTTGAGCTATTTTGTTCAATCCAGCAATCTAAGTCTGTTTCGGGGTTGCAGAGAGGTTCTTTCTTGTTGCAGTTGCTTAGCAATACGACAACAATCATAATTAACAATGCTTTGTAGTATTCCATCGTGAGAATTATTGAGTGTTAGTAATTAAAAGAATAAAGTCAAATTAGGAGGTATAGGGCCCTTATTACCTTTCTATAAGACAAACTTACCCCTGTTCGGCGTAGGCTGTGCCTACGTCCTTGGTTGTGCCTACATCACAAAGCAAACCCCAATTTAGTAAAAACCCCTGTTCGGCGTAGGCTGTGCCTACGTCCCGTCACCATTCATACATCGCATCCAACAAGCTTACCTCGATCAAGCCATGTTCCCCGCAGCAGCCCCCTGTTCGGCGTAGGCTGTGCCTACGTCCTTGGCTGTGCCTACGTCCCCCTGTTCGGCGTAGGCTGTGCCTACGTCCTTGGCTGTGCCTACGTCCCCCAGTCCACCACTTGCAACGTCAGGAAATACAGCCCGCTTTGATTGTCGATTTGGTATCCCGTTGGCATGATCTGCTGTTATTGGTTTTACGAAATATTCGCAAAACAGCGTTTTTGATTGCGCTGCGACGTAAGTAGAACCTACGCCGAACGCTGGTCTACCTGCTGGGGATAGCATTTATCTGGGCACACGGTACTGGCGAAATTAAGGCAAGGGCCGGAAAGCGACCACCGGTAAAGCAAGTTGGGAAGCGCCGTACCAGGTTGTTCAGCACCTTTAGAGTCGGCCTGGACCACCTAAGACACAGGATGCTCAATTTCCTAAGGTTAAAAGCCGAAATCGGCTTTTTGTCCTGTACTTAGGGTTTCGGCTTTTTTTGTATTTTTAATTAAAATCTCTGTACCATGAAAATACACACCATCACCATCGCTCTCCTTTTCTGTTGCCTCGGCACAAGCTGGGGCCAAAACAAATACATCACGCTGCGGGAAGCCCCACTGCAGCGGGAAGTCTCTGGTTTTTACATCGCTGAGGTGCTGGATTTGCGGGAGCAGCGGGACAGTATCGGGTTCGAGCGGATCCGGGCGACAGGGGAGCAACTGCCCATAAAGCTGGCGCGGGGCCTGGCTGGAGAACTCTATACCTACTTGAAGCAAGCGTTGCCAGAAGCCGAAGAACTGGAACCCGTTACTTTGGGGGTGGAAGCCCTGTCCGTAGCCGAAGGGCTGCCCGGGGAGGGTAGCCCCAAGACCGTCTCTTTGCAGGCCGTCTTTTATGTCCCGGAAGGCCGGCAGTTGAGGCGGTTGATGGAAAGCCAGCAACAGGTAAATGGCACCTCTGCGGATGCGACCGAAGCACTGATCCGGGAAGGGTTGGGGCAGGCGCTGGCTGAATTTAGCGCGTCCGAATGGCGGGATAGCACAGCGGGGGAAACCGTCCGGCCGAACGTAATCGAAGGGGCGGTGAAGGGGCGGGCAGGTTCCAAAAGGCGGATGAACCTATTGGCTATCGGTCATTTTCGCAGCCGGAAAGTTACGGGCTGGAGCGCCGACTACTTTCACTTGAGGGAGCCGATACCCGAGGGCAAAGGCTGGTTTATACCTTATCAATTCCGCTTTGAGCGCTTTCGGATAGAGGAGGCCGATTTTTTGGCTATCGAATACATCGAAGCCCGGCTTAATTATAGCCTTGCAGGTGTTAGCCCCTTCCGGCGCATTATTGGCAACCTCTATTTAGGGTTATCCTTCAAGTTGATTGTAGGCGGAGAGTCGCTGACCGATACCTTCGATCGTGATTCGTTCAATTTGTTGTTGGGGGTGGCATCTAGTCAAGGGCTATATTGGATTCCCCGCAAAGATTACGGACTGGTGCTTAGCGTCGGCCTGTACGAGCGGCTGCTGAGCTCGCAGGTGTACAGGCGTGACATTGGGCTGCAGTTGTCAGCGGGTTTGAAATTTTAAATGTACCTCCAATGCGAAAGGGCCTGAAATACTTCCTCCGCACCTTGCTGGTATTCCTCAGTGGAGTCGTGCTGTACCTCTTGGTAGCCCTGCTGCTATCCCTCTGGCAAACGAGCCCCGAGCCGGTAGCCTGCGAAGCCCGCGCGCCCCTCTACCTGACGACCAATGGCCTGCACCTGAATTTCGTTATCCCCACGGAGCTGATGGCCGCCGAAACGCTGGCCGTCCTGGCCATTCCGGAGTCAGCTGCCTATGTCTCTTTCGGCTGGGGCGACCGGGGCTTTTACCTGCAGACCCCACGCTGGCAAGACCTCCGGCCAGGGGTGGCCGCCAAGGCATTGTTTTGGAAAAGCGAGACGGCGATGCATGTGGATTATTATAACCACAAATACCGCTCTTGGAAGAAGCTGCAGTTGTGCCTCGAGCAATACCGTCAAATCCGCAAGTATGTGATGGCGTCATTCCAACGAAAAGAAGATGGCCGCTTGGGCCCCATCGACTTCCCGGGCTATAACGCCACAGACCGCTTTTACGAAGCCAAGGGCATTTATACTGCTTTTTATACCTGTAACAACTGGGTGAATGAGGGGCTGAAACGGGCGGCGGTGCCGACAGCAGTGTGGTCGCCCTTTGACCGCGGCGTGCTGCATCATCTTGGGAACGGGAGAAGAGCGGATTGATATTCTTTGCGTCTCGGCCTACTCCTTAACAACCGGCATTACCGTTTCCTTCGGAGAAAAACCTGATCATGGTGCGGCAAGGGAAGAAGGACAAGGTGGCGTACCGGCAGTTGTTCCGGGCGTTGGCGGAGGAGCTGTAGTTGTTAGTAGGCTTGAAGAGGGGAAATTTGCTATTCCTTTCAAGATGAGTGTATCGGACTGGAAAGGCATATAGTTGAGCTTGTTGTTGAGGTATGTCCGTAGGGCTCTTGTTACTTTCTGAACCATAAGATGATTATACATCCGTCAGAGACGGGCAGGTAATTTGTATCCAGTCTGGAGACTGAATACATCGCTTACCTTTTTTAATTAGGGGATGGACTTAAGATATCGGGAGTAGGCACTCATCCGATATCTCAAGGCTATAAATTCATTCAAAACAACAAACGATGTATACATTCTGGAGACTGAATACATCACAAGGAGCGGTAGCCGTGAATAAGTTCGAAGGGGGCTTTGACGTCGCCCAGGGGGGAAGATCAGACGGGCAATAGCTTTTATGGCGCTCCTCCCAAAACAAAATCGTGGCCTTCTTTATTTATAAATCCGATAGACAACGTTAAACCACAAAACTCACCCCATTATGGAACAACCCAAAGTAGCTGACAAAGCCCCCATAGGCACGGACCTCCAAGCCGGCAAAACCTACGCTTGGTGCTCCTGCGGCCATTCTGCCGGGCAGCCTTTCTGCGACGGCTCTCACAAGCCGACTGCTTTCCAGCCGAAGGTCTTTAAAGCCGAAAAGGACCAGCAAGCCTTCTTGTGCATGTGCAAGCAGACGAGCAACCCGCCTTATTGTGATGGCTCGCATAATAAGCTTTAGGGTGCTCTATTATTGTCCTGCTGCTATACTAAGCGCGGCCACCAGAGGCGATTTTTCTGAGACCCGCATGAATACTCGGCTTTTTGCCAGCATTCTTAACCCTGGCTTGTCACGGTAGAAGAACCTTTCGGTTTCCAAAAGCGAATCGTCGGTGAGTTCGACGACTTTTAACCTTAGTGCCCGAGGGGGGTATATATTTTGCAATTCTGCAGTTTTACCCTAAAGAACGTCACTTCGCTCTGCCTTCAGGGCAGGCATTTTAGGGTTTTATTTGCTTGTCCCTTTAGGGGCAGAACGTAGGTAGCATAATAGATGAAATGACGCCTTCCCGTGCTGTAGGTACAGAACAAAAAGGAGCGGACCTTTGATATCAAACCGGGCAAGGTTCCAGATTTAAGCTGGTGCCAAAACGAAGCCCTCTTCCGCACCTAAAGGCGCGGTTTACCATTCGTGGATGTTGGTTACCCACCTTAGGTCCCTCCGAGATCTGTTGCCCTGACCCATCTGATGGACGATGGTCAGACTATGGGCTTGGAAATTGCTTTATTGGCCTCGCTGCAATCGCCAAAAATAGCTCAGTTCCAAAAATTGGGTCTCTATGGATTTTACGAAAGTGTCGTCAAATTCTAGGTAGCCGCCGCCGAAAGAAGCCTCCAGCATGCCCCGCTCGCCCCGGTAGCCTATTCCGAAAGATAAAAATGCACCAAAAAGTCGGCGGTGGAAACTGCGCTCGTGATCCCTGTCTACCACTATTCTTGTGTTGTCTCTATGATTGAACCATATTTTGTCGTAAGACCAGTCAGCAGTGGTGTAGACGTTAAAGTAGGGCTCGTAGCATAGTTGAAGGTAAAGCGGTACGCTTTGCCAAGGCCTGTAGCGGAGTTTCAGGGGCAAGGCGATGGCCGCAGTGAAGTAGTCCAAATTGCCCGTTTCCGCATCTACAAAAACGTTGCTGTTAATGAACAGCGGAGGCTCTTCCGTGTATACCCAGCCTTCCTGCCGGTCCTGAGCGTAAGTGAGCGACAATCGGGTGTCCAAACTAAGCATCAGCTTTGGGTGGACGGGCTTAAGCCAATAGTGGCCAATTGATACGCCATACCCACGGTTGCTAAAATCTAGGGCGTAAGCAGACTCGGCTTTGGTTGTCAATGCTATGCCTCTTTCTATATCGGAGAAAAAGCCTTGAGCTGCTGCCGTACCCAACGCTAAAGTAAAGAGCAGCAGCGCGAATGGTATCTTTTGTTTCATAAAGTCAATGTAGGGATAATCCGGCCTGTAGCGCTTTTGGGCTTTCAGGCTTTGGGCTAAAAAGAAGGAAGAAAGATATTAGAGTAGTCATAGATGGCACGCTAAATAACAGAATGAAATAAAGGTATGAAAAAATCTGGTTTAGTATTCTTGAACGATAAGGTTTTTTTTGCGCGGCACTTGCTGCAGGCCAGCCCGCAGGTCAAGGGCGGAGGTTCGCTTTAGCTTGGATTGGAGTGTTTTGAGCATGGGCAGGTAGCTTGTTGGGTCCAAAGGTAGTGATCTCAGTGGATTTGTCGGCAGCCGGCCCGGTTGGAAAATATAGGCGGCAATTAAACGCAGGCGCGTTTTTGGCATCCTACCTGAAAAAATTGACTATGCAGACTTCAAGCCTTTCTCTTCCTCTATCGCTGCTGTTGGCCGGCTTGCTCATTGCCTTCGAAAGCGAGGCGCAGGAACCGGGCAGCCCTAAGACCCTCCGCCCTTCCGATGCCGTAAGTGATGCTGCGGGCACCGGGCAGTTATTTGAGTGCATCCAAGTCCCAAATGTGACCGACTTCGTGCAGGGCCTCAACAGCCCGCGATGTTGGGGCTGTATTTTGGTACAACGATGGCGGTTTTTCCTGGACGGAAGCGACGGCCGCCGCAAGCTTGAATAGTTTGAATGATACTTACTTGGAGTGGTACAGCTTCTTTGGAGAGCCGGTGACCCCTTCCCTGTTTTTCCGGCCGCAGCCCGTTACCGCTCAGCCCGGCCTGGAGCCGCCCCGCTTTGCGAACCGACGCGCTTATCACGCTGACGCTACGTTAGGGTTACTGCCAAATATCAAGCAAAACACTGACGAGCATCATTGCCTTCAGCAGAGACATGCTCGAAATTACTGTTGTCAAAGGCAAGGCGGCTGCTTGCGGCCTTTAGGAGATGCAGCGCGCGCCTATGCGGCTTTGCGCTTCCATCCGCCGGCAGGCAGTTCCCAGCCACTATTGTTACCAAAAAAACCAAAGCCATGTTCAACTTAAGCATTCACAACACCGTATGGAGGTTTTACCTCATGATGGCGATCGCGATAGTCGCCGTGTACACCCATCAGGTTTGGCTGATACCGGTAGCGATGCTTGTTGCCGTCAGCGCAATTTTGGGGTACCAAATCGGAACGCCTGCTGCTAAATCAGGCGATGGCAAAATCATTGAGCTGCCGGACCGGGAGCGGAGGGGGCAACGCAAAGCGGGCTAGCCCACTCTATCAGCCGGGATGGGTAGCAAAGTACTGTTTTTCCTGCTTACAAATCAGCTGTACCGCATTACGCCCGGTATAAGCCGCTGGGGGCATACCGCCGCCCGGCGCTACCCAGTGCCCAGCCATGTAAAAGTTGGCTAAGCCTTTGAAGTGCGTTGCCAAGCGGGCCTTGCTGGCCTCGGGTGTCGGCAGCCAGCCTTCGTAGCTGCCGTTGTGGTTGCCCGTCCAATTCTTGTAGGTAATGGGCGTAGCCAGATCCACAAAATCGACCTGTCCTTTAATATTGCCAACTTGCTGATCAATCTGCTCCAGCAGCGCTTGGCTGATGCGCTGCCGTTCTGCCCGGTAAACCGCCTCGCCCTCTTCGTAAAGTTGCTGCCAGGAGGCGTAGTCCGTGTCGAGCATAGCAGTAACCAAGGTTTTTCCGGGTGGCGCGACGGTGGGGTCGAAGGTGTAAAACTGGAAGCTGGCCCGGCCGTGGGTATAATCACCGATTTGTATGGCGGGATTCAGCGGGATATTCAGCCCGATAATGGAAGGAGGGACTTCGGTCACCTCCCGGGCAATGCCTGCCGAGAAGTAAACGAGGGAGGGGAAGGTTTGCAGCGTCTCGTATGCGGCTTTAGTCTTGTCGTCTACGTATTGCCCTTCCAGCATCTCAAACAGCACGGTATGACCATCGCAGGCGGCAATGGTGTAGTCGGAATGGTGCGCGCTGCCGTCTTCCAGCCGAATGCCAGCGGCC
>JAAAOU010000309.1 GCA_009908745.1 Bacteroidota bacterium | reverse complement strand
CCGGTGAATCGAGGCGCGCATCAATCGCCAAGCCGCTCGTGCGGGTATAAAAAGCGGGAAATTCTTCGGTCTGATACCCCAGCACCGGCACGCCCATAGTCTCCAGGTACTCCAGCGTTAGGCGCAAATCCAAAATCGACTTGGCACCCGCGCAAACCACGGCCACATTGGTCCGGGCTAACTCTTGCAGGTCCGCGGAGATATCCATGGTACGCTCCGCGCCCCGGTGCACCCCGCCGATGCCGCCGGTGGCAAACACCCGTATGCCCGCCATTGCGGCGATAATCATGGTAGCAGCGACAGTAGTTGCGCCATCTCCACCCCGCGCTGCCAGCACCGGCAGATCCCGTCGGCTGACTTTGGCCACAGCCGTCCCTTTTTTACCTAAGTACTCAATTTCTGCTTCGGAAAGCCCGGCCCGCAGTTGCCCGCCGATCACGGCTATGGTGGCGGGCACCGCACCGCTTTCCCGTACCGCAGCTTCCACCCGCAGGGCGGTCTCCACATTTTTCGGGTAAGGCATGCCGTGCGAAATGATGGTGGACTCCAGGGCGACTATTGGCTGCTTGGTTTGCAGGGCCTCGGCTACGGAGGGGCTGAGATGACGGTACTTCTTAGATTCCATATCACCCCAATTTACTGAGCAGCCCGCCCAGCAGCTTTGCCGCGTTTTTGACCACATCGGAATCCTCCACCGGGATTTTCAGATACGACTGCCCGCTTTTTTCATCTTTTTCGACAATCTCCTCCACTAGTTCCTGCGTGGCTTTTTCATCGGACAGTGTCTCCGACAACCGCCCTAAAAAGCTTAGCCCTTCCGATAACAGCCCGGCGCCTGACGAGGTACCGTCCTGCTTGGGGTGCTTACCGGACTGGTGTCCAGGCTGGGGTGTCGGCTCCGCATCCGGCTGTTCGTCTTCCCACCAGGCTTCCAGTGCTGCTTCGGCCGGTGCCACCGTTTGGCCGCCGCTACTGCCAGCCACTTTTTCCAAATCTTCATCGCTGCTGGGCTCCGCCGGTTCGTGCTCAGGCACATTTGCGGTTTTTACCCGCTCCAGCTCTTCCATGAAGTCCTTGAACTTGCGGTCGTTCATGAACACACTGTCCTGGGCGGTGTCAAGTACGGCTTCCGCCAATGAGGACTTGAACTGCAGCGTCTGCACCATACGGTGCTCTATGGTACCTTCGGCGATCAGGTTGATGACCTGCACCTGCCGCTCTTGCCCGATGCGGAATACCCGCCCGATCCGCTGCTCCAACACGGCCGGGTTCCAAGGCAGGTCCAGGTTCACCACCAGGGAGGCTTTTTGCAAATTGAGCCCTACGCCGCCCGCATCGGTAGACAAAAACACCCGGCACTCGGGGTCTTCCCGGAAGCGGTCGAGCAATGCGCCCCGCTTGCTGCTAGGAATGCCGCCGTGTAGGTAGGCAAAGGGGATGCTCCGGGCTTCCAGCTCCTGCGCGACAATGCGGGTCATGCGCTCCCACTGACTGAAGATGACGGCGCTTTCGCCTTCCTCGGCCAGGCGTTCTTCCAGTATGTAAAAGAGCTCTTCGATTTTGGTGTCGTGCCGGGTCTGCTGATCGACTAGGTAGGTGCTATTGCAGGACATGCGCATCAGGTTGAGGCAGCTGAGCAAACGGCGGCGGTCTTTTTCGTTGAGAAAGCCCATGCGCTGCCATTTGGCGACCAATTGCGCTACATCGGAATCGTAACTGTTATGGAGTTCCATTTGCCGGGGCGTCATCGGCACCAATAGCTGCTGGTCCTGCCGGGCGGGCAATTGTTTCAGCACCTGCTGCTTGCGCCGGCGGATCATCACGTCGTTTAGTTTTTGGTAGATGGCATCGAGGTTTTTGTACCCCCGCACAACGCCATTTTCATCCTTCACCTGATGCCGGTAGAGCAGCAGGTAGAGCGGCCCAAGCAGGAATTGGTCCAGGAACTGCACGATGGAGTACAGGTCCTCCAGCTTGTTTTCAAGTGGCGTGCCGGTAAGTGCCAGCCGGTAGGGCGCTTCGAGGCGTTTGACGGCCCGGGAGATTTTGGTGTCCCAGTTTTTGATCCGCTGTGCTTCGTCGAGGATGATAAGATCCGGGGCGGCTGCATTCAAGTAGGGGTAGTCCCGGGCGACCACATTGTAGGTGAGTATTTGGTAGACCTGCTCAGGGTCGTCGTATTGCTCCCGGCGTTTATTGGCCGGCCCCTCCACCACATGCGCCTGAATACCGGTAAAGCGCTCTATCTCTGAGCGCCACTGATACTTCAGGGAAGTGGGGCAGATGATAAAAATGCTGCCAATCTTCAGTTCCCGGCGGTACAGCTCTGCGGTGGCTATCGCCTGAATGGTTTTACCCAGGCCCATTTCATCCGCAATCAGGGAACGGCCGGCACGGAAGGCAAACAGCACGCCTTCTCTCTGATAAGGGTATAATTTGGCAGTAACCAGCCCGTCTAGGCTTTGCTCATTCGCGGCTAAGGCATCCGCACGTTGGCCCCGCCTGGCATCTGCCCGCTTCTGTATGACAAAGTCCAAAGCATCCGTATAGCAACGGAAAGAGGGCGATATAGCCTGTGCCTGCTCCAGAAACTGGTCAAAATCCAGATAGGCATGCTCGTAAAGCACACCATCTTCATCAAAATACCCTTTGGCCAGCTTGTTCAGCGCTGCTGCCTCCTCCCCACCGAGGCGCAGGCGCAGCCGTCGCTCTGCTCCGTACTCCAGATAAACAGAGCTGTAGTGCCGCTCGGGAGGCGGTTTGCGGAAGTGTTGCTTGTTCCCGTAGGTATGGTACAGCTTGTGGAGGGCCCACTCAATGTGCTTGCAGGTGCCCAGCCCATTCGTTTTGAAGTCCATGCACTCACAAAAGTTATCACCCGGTTCCTGCCCGCGCAGGGCGACCCGGTAGCGGCTGTTGCGCTCTGGGTTTAACACCACAAAGTCGGACCACACGGGGTGCTCTCCTTCATTGACCAGCTCAAAGGCCTGCTCCGGGCCAAATTGCTTACGCAGGCCGATTTGCCAATCCCGCAGGCTCAGCTCTTCCGGCTGCCGGTAGTAGCTTATCTTTTTCTGCTTTTTCTGCTTTTGTGCCTTCCTTTTGGCCATGCTCTCTCTCGCTTTAGGTTACTTGTATTATTGGTTACATCCACAATACCGAGGTTGACTTTCCCTCGTGTTCTTTTTCCTCCCGGCGGATCCGCTCGTCCCACGGTAATTCGGTTGAGGGCTTCGTCTCAAAGATCATCAGATAACCGTGCTCTTGCCCGAGTTTGTCCATATAGCGCCCGAGCTGTCGTAAGCCATCCGGTAAAGTATAATTGTCGTAGTGGATTTTCAACTCAATAGGGACCACTTGGTCTTTCCAAAATACCGCCAGGTCCGTCCGCCCGTTGCCGACCGCCATTTCCCGCTCAATGCGGCCTCCGCCATTGACCACCCTTTGCAGGAATGCCATGAGCAGCAATTGATGCCCGGCTTCCTTGTAGGTAAAGCGCTCCAGCCAGGACTCAGAATGCCGCCGGTAAAAGTCGACGAAAGCGCCCAGCAGTTTATCCATGATCAAGCGCCCCTCCTCATCCAGGTACCAGGCTGTTTCCGAAATCTCCTCCGGAAAACTCTCTTGCAAAGGGGAATTGAGTGTGCGGGTGACGATCTCCCGGTAAATCGGGTTCGCAAACCGGATAGGGCTCTTCTGCGTGATCAGCCCCAAGTCCCGGCAGTAGCGGATGGAGTCATCTAGTGTGTCAAATTCCAGCGGGCTGCCTTCAATGATGCTCATTACAATTTTGCGGACCCGCTCTTCCCTGACCTTGTCGGCTAGGCTGTCCAGATGCGTTTGCCGCTGCTCTATGAGGCGCTCTTTGGCTTCGATGACCATGTCGGGGGTGATGGCCTTGCTGTGGTCATTGCGCAGCATTTTGGCGACAATTTCATTGGCCAGCGCATTCGTTAGCCAGGGCTGCCCGCCAGTGTATTCGTATATTTTTTCGAATACGGCATCGGAAAATTCCTGGCCGGTGTCGGCAGTATGCTGGTTTAACAAGCCTCTGACTTCTTCTCTGCTGAAAACCGGGAGGAAAAAGGATTCAGCTTTCACATTGAACGGCGAGCCCGCACCGATTGAAGGATTGTCTGCACGCGCCCGGGTGCGGTATTCCCGAATATCCCGCAACCCCACAAGAGCGATGGATTGAGGAAACCCCTGCGGCCGGGTTTGAAAGCCATCCCGGAACTGCCGCAGCACTGCAATCAGGACATCATCATAAAGTGCGTCCACTTCATCCACCAACAAAACTAAAGGTTTTTCAAGAGCCTTGCTCCAATCACTAAGGTACTGCCGAAATAGTTGTGCCCCCGCCTTGTATTGATCAGGATTTGGGGGTAGTTCTGCCCCACTCAGGAAAACCTGAGCAGTTTGATAGAGTGACTGTGCAAAAACTTCGTTGGCGTCTGAAACTGAAATACTAGTATAACCTGCTGATTCGAGAGAGCAAACCGCAGCGGTGTATTTACCTTCCCGGTTCAGCCGGTGCGCCAACTGATGCAGAAAAGTCGTTTTACCCGTTTGCCGGGGCGCATGTATAAGGAAGTATTGCTTGGCTTCTATAAGATGGTAAATCTCATTAAACATTCCCCGGAAAGGCTTCACCATATAGTGATCCTCCGGATTGCACAAGCCTGTCGTGTTGAAAAATCGCTTCATAAAAGTAAAGTTAAGCAATATTGCCCAGCCCCGCGCAGATACTAAAGTAGATTAGCTGCATTCAGGCAGACCTTGTAGAACCAACGCTTTGGTGAGAACCGGTGCTCGCTTCAAGAAAAAAATGCCTCCTCGGGAACCATTAATTCACCTTCAGGGTTAGCAATGTTGAGCAACTTGCCGCTACACCCTTTTATTACCAAGGTCTTCCAATGTAATTGATGTCTTGAGCAACGGCACGCCCATTGTGAGGCCTTCACAACCCTTTTTCTACTACACTCCTCCCCGATGGCAGCTCAGCCTGCCCTGAAATAGCTATGCCCAATGGCAAAGGACAGCCTATCGCCCCGGCAGTAGGCGTGGCCTTGTTTTGCGCGACCGGTAAAAGCCGGCGCCTATTTGACTAATTAAATGTATTAAGCTATGAAAACGATTTTGATCGTTGCACTCGCAACGCTGGGCATGCTATTGCCTGTGCCCAACTCAGCATCAGTGGATGCCCCTGCCAGCCACACTATTGTAGTTCAAGACGCGACCGTACTGCTGACGGACAGTGGGACCTCCTCAGAAGTCATACAGCTTGTGGAGGTGTACGACGGGAACGGTAATGTGGTCCTCAGTAGCACCGGCAACGGGACTTCCCGGCTCGAAACAGACCTCAGCAGCCTGGCGGATGGTACGTACGACGTCGATGTCACGACAAGCCTGGGTGGATTCTCGGGTACGGTCAAGCTATAGTCTAACAACCCGAAATTTGTGAATTCTGACTTGCTCTTTTCCCGGCTAGCTGCGTTAAGAAGCCTCGCCGTAGCTTTGGCTATGCCTACGTTTCTTGCCTTGCTAGCCAAAAAAATAGCGGCGTCATATTTTCACAAATCCTGAGTTGTCAGACTATAGACCGCTAGAGGAACCTCGGTCGATGACCCGCTGAAACCATTGGCGGTCTACCACGGGTAGGCGGCTTAAATCTTCATTTTCAAGGCCGCCTACCCCTTCTTTGCATAGTTTTTCAGCGTATAGAAAGAACCCTCCATATTTTTGTTTTAGCATAGGTTCTTCTGCAGCATGCTTCTCGACGTATTTTTTTGTCTTGCGAACTAAGTCAAGCATAGGGCCGTAGTCACGCCGTTCGTAGTAAATTTTGAACAATAGTTTGTCAGACTCTATTCGCTCCAGCTTGATTTTGTTGTAGGTCTTGGACTGCTGAAATCGATTGAGGCAGTCATGGCTTTCATCCAACCGGCCGGCTGCGAAGTGGGCGTGGGCGCGATATAAATACAGCATGTGCTTGGTCGAAACTCCCTTTATGGGCTCCACTTTCCGCCCTATTTCGTCTATATAATACAACGCCTTGTCGACCGCTCCAACCATGATGCAGGCGGTCATCAGTGTTTTAAGCGACCATATAGTAAAAGGCCGCTTTTTGTCCTTGGCGTCTTCCCATTCCTTTTCCATAAACTCCATCAAAAAAACACCGAATTCCTTATTCCCGGTATTGTACTTTTTGACACAATAGTTGATCACGATGATTTTAACGTCTTCCGCTATATGCTTAGGATATTCCCCCAAGCTGTGGATGATGCCACTCATAGCAGAGGACTGGTCTTCGAAGATCAGCTGATATAATTCCTCGAAGATATTCTTCACGGGGTGCTCGGCTTGCTCAAGGCCGTCTTTGAACTTTCTCTTGGCTTCCTCCACCTGCTCACTTGCCCCGTTGACAACCATCGAACTGGCGGCTTGGGCAAAGAGCATGTACAACCGCTGCTCTACGTAAAAATGCGACAACTGATCTAAAATTCGCTGATAGTAAACTTCTGGCTCTTTTTCGCTCATGGTCAGCCTGGTATCGGCTATCCGCTTGAAGTATTCTGTAACGCTTGGGGGGATGAGCGTATAATTTTGCGCTTGGTCAAGGTGGGTCTCCAACTGCTTTCGCTGATAGTTTTCACTTTTTTCCAAGTTGTATTGGCGAAACAAGCGGAAAAGCAGGAGATGGTTCACCCCTTCTTCCTGCTCCAACTCCCGCAACCCCAAAAACCGGTCGAGGGCCCGCACGAGCCGGTTGCTGATCCGCTTCTTGTTCTTTTTCTCTTTGGGCTGCAGCGAGGACTTCCAAAAGGCGTCTTCATCCTCTCCTGAATCTTGGACCCAGTCGGCAAATGCACCGCCCAGAAAACAGTCCCGCTTGGACAATTTGTTGCTGGGCATTTCCATAAAAACCTTGAAATCCCGTATCTCAGCAGGGGTCAACAGGCGCATTTGCGCCAGCAGCTTACTCGCTTTTTTTGGACTTTTCATACTTCCTATTCACCTAAAAACCCTAGTTTGCTATAAATCAACAAGGTACATGCTTCGGCCGAAAACCAAAAACCTGTTGGACTTTTTGCAAAAAAAAGCTCGTTTGTGCCGTTGGGCAATGTTTTTCTGGCAACCGCCTCTCCCTATTTTAACTGCCAGTTAGGAACCAATGCAAGTTATTCATTTGCATCGTGACACGGGTAGCTACCTTTTTTCACCTTTGGTAGCTACCCCTTTTTATTTCTCACTACTTCCGGATATTCTTGACTTCCCACCGCAAGCTTCTTATTTTTGCGCGGTCAAAAAAATCCCTGAATGGAAAGCACACTGAAGATTCACAACAGCCTGAGCCGAGAGAAGGAAGTTTTCAAACCGATCAACGAGGGGCATGTCGGCATGTACGTATGCGGGCCTACCGTCTACAGTGACGTCCATTTGGGGAACTGCCGTTCCTTCACCAGCTTCGATGTCATATTCCGCTACCTGAAATACTTGGGGTATAAGGTCCGTTACGTGCGCAACATCACGGATGTAGGCCACTTGGAAGGGGATAATGCCGATATATCGGCGGAGGATAAAATCTCCAAGAAAGCCCGTTTGGAAAAACTGGAGCCCATGGAGATCGTGCAGCACTACACTAACGGCTTCCACGCCATGATGCGCATCTTCAACAATCAGCCGCCGAGCATAGAGCCGCGGGCGACCGGCCACATTATCGAGCAAATCGAGATGGTGCGCAGCATCCTGAAGTCCGGTTACGCCTACGAAGCCAATGGTTCGGTCTACTTTGACACCATCAAGTTCGCCAAAGAAAACGAAGTCTACGGCAAGCTCTCCGGCCGGGTTATTGATGACCTGATGGCGGAATCGCGCGACGACTTGAAAAACCAGGACGAAAAGCGGCATCCTTCCGACTTTGCGATTTGGATCAAAGCCGACCCTAAGCACATTATGCGCTGGCCCTCCGAGTGGTCGGAAGGCTTCCCGGGCTGGCACCTGGAATGCTCTGCTATGAGCACCAAATATTTGGGGCGGACCTTTGATATCCACGGCGGCGGCAGCGATTTGAAGTTCCCCCACCACGAGAACGAGATTGCCCAGAACTACGGCGCTTGCGGCTGCGCCCCGGCCAACTACTGGATGCACGGCAACATGCTACTGATGAACGGCCGTAAAATGGCGAAAAGCGATGGCAACACCATTACGCCACAGCAGCTCTTTACCGGCGACAGCCCCCACATTAGCAAAGGGTATAGCCCTATGGTGGTCCGCTTCTTTATGCTGCAGTCGCACTACCGCAGCACCCTAGACCTGACCGATGAGGCCCTGCAAGCCGCCGAGAAAGGCTACCGCCGTTTGATGGAAGGCAATAAGCTGCTGCAAAGTATGCCCCACCCCGGCAATACCCAGGCAGGGCCACTAGACGAAGAACTGCAGCAGCTGATGCAGCAAGTCAAGGCGGAGATGGATGACGACTTCAACACGCCCAAAGCGCTGGCTGTGCTGTTCGAGCTGGTTACCAAAATCAACAGCTTGAAAGCCGGGCACTTGCCCATTCAAGAAGTAAGCGAATCGACCTTTCAGCAACTAAAAAAGACCCTCAGCGATTATATCTACGAAGTGCTGGGCCTAAAGGACGAAATGGAGGCTGCTGGCAACGGCGATGGCCCAGTTGACGGGCTGATGGACCTCCTTATCGATATCCGGCAGCAGGCACGCGCCAACAAGGACTTCGACACGTCCGACAAAATACGCGATGCACTGAAAGAGCTGGGTATTGTGCTGAAAGACAGCAAAGAGGGGACGACCTGGACAAAGGGCTAGCTCTTTTATTGCCCTAGGTTTTTTGGTGGCATCCCGTGTTTGTCCGGCAAACCTATTTTCGCATCTCGGGGTTTATAGCTTGCTTGATCGATCAACCACAACGCAATACACGCATGGCAGAAGAGAAAAAATTATTCCTACTTGATGGCCACGCCCTGGTCTACCGGGCGCACTTCGCCTTTATCAACCGTCCCCTGATCAATTCAAAAGGGGTCAATACTTCTGCCGTGATGGGCTTCACCCGCACGCTCTGGGATTTGATGCGGGACCAGAAGCCTACGCATATCGCCGTGGCTTTCGACCTCTCCACCCCGACTTTCCGGCACGAGATGTACGAGCCCTACAAGGCCAACCGGGAGGAACAGCCGGAAGATATCGTGGTGGCCATCCCGTATATCGAGGCGATTGTCAAAGCGTTCAACATCCCTATCGTGACCCTAGACGGGTTCGAGGCGGACGATGTGATCGGTACCTTGTCTAAGCAAGCCGAGCAAGAAGGCTTCAAGGTCTATATGGTCACGCCTGATAAGGACTTCGGGCAGCTGGTGTCTGAGAATATCTTCCTGTACAAGCCGTCCCGGCAGGGCAACGGTGTGGACATCATGGGCGTGCCGGAAATCCTCAAGAAGTGGAATGTGGAAGAGGTCGAGCAAGTCATTGACATGCTGGGCCTGCAGGGAGACAGCGTTGACAACATCCCCGGTGTGCCGGGCATTGGCCCCAAGACCGCTGCCAAGTTGCTGGCTAAGTTCCATTCGGTGGAAGAGCTGGTGGACAGCACCGACCAACTCAAGGGCAAACAGAAAGAGCGGCTAGAAGAGCACCGCGAGCAAGCTTTGCTGTCTAAAAAGCTGGCGATCATCAACACCGAAGCGCCTATTCAATTCGACGCCACCCGCTACCAAATCGACCCGCCGGACAAAGACCGGCTGGCAGAGATTTTCAAAGAGCTGGAATTCCGTACGCTTTCCAAACAGATTTTAGGAGAAGACAAGGTGCCGGAAAGTGGCGCGCAAGGCGACCTGTTCAGCCAAGGTGGCGGCACCTCCAACGTCAAAGCACCGCCCGCCCACTCCGTAGCGGACAAAAACATCGGCAACACGGAACATGCCTACCACTTGGTAGACACCGAAGAAAAGCAGGCGGAACTGCTGCAAAAACTGCTGGATGCCGACACCCTCTGCTTCGATACAGAAACGACCGGCGTAGACGCTACGCAGGCAGAACTCGTGGGCATGTCCTTTGCCATCAAACCCCACGAGGCCTATTACGTTCCCGTCCCTGCTGAGTACGAAGCAGCTGCCCGTATGGTGCAACAGTTCAAGCCCGTATTGGAGAACGAAAAAACAACGAAGGTTGCCCAAAACCTCAAATACGACGCCCTCATCCTCCGCCACTACGGGGTAGAAGTGAAAGGCTACTACTTCGACACCATGATCGTCCACTACCTGCTGGAGCCGGAGCTGCGCCACAACATGGACTACCTGGCGGAGACCTACCTGAAATACCAACCGGTGTCCATAGAAAGCGTACTGGGCAAAAAAGGGAAGAAGCAAAAAAATATGCGCGACCTCAATCCCGAGGATATCGTAGATTACGCCGCCGAAGATGCAGACGTCACCCTACAGCTCAAAGAGTACCTCGCGCCCAAACTCAAAGAGGAGGGTTTCCAAAAACTATACGATGAGATCGAAGCCCCGCTCGTCCGCGCCCTGGTCAATATCGAATACGAGGGCATCAAAGTAGATGTCGACTTCCTGAAGGCTTACTCCAAGAAACTTACCGAAGAGATCGCTGAAGTGCAGGACGAAATCCACGAAATGGCAGGAGTGGATTTCAATGTGGCGTCTCCCAAGCAGGTCGGGGAAGTGCTGTTTGATAAAATGGGCTTGCCGTACCGCTTCAAGAAAACCAAATCCGGTCAGTACTCCACGAGCGAAGACAAGCTGGCGGAACTGGCTGCCGACTATCCCATTGTGGATAAAATCTTGGATTATCGGGGATTGACCAAACTCAAATCTACTTACGTGGACGCCCTGCCCAAGCTCGTCAACCCCCGCACCGGCCGCATCCACAGCTCGTTCAATCAGGCGCTGACGGCTACTGGCCGTTTGAGCTCCAACGACCCTAACCTGCAAAACATCCCCATCCGTACGCCGGAAGGGGCTAGAGTCCGCGAAGCTTTCGTCCCCCGCGACGAAGACCACGTGCTGCTGGCCGCCGACTATTCCCAAATCGAACTGCGGCTGATCGCGGAAATTAGTGGGGACGAGGCGATGCTGGAGGCTTTCAAGTCCGGCAAAGATATCCACAGCGCTACCGCCGCCCGGGTATTCGACGTGCCCTACGAGGAGGTG
>JAAAOU010000290.1 GCA_009908745.1 Bacteroidota bacterium | reverse complement strand
CCATAGCAGTTGTAACGTCAGCAACAACCCGCAGCCCGACCTATCTGTAGACTGGCTACACGCCAGCCTACAGGTGGGGCGGAGAAGCAACGCACCGCAACCCCATACTTTTGAAAAGAATGACAGGCAACACCTGATGCTAAAATCCGTAGGGTGGATTATATGCCAGACTGAACCCCCTAGGTTGGAAGGTTGGGAAGGTTAGGAAAGTTGAAGGGTTGGGAAAGTTGAAAGGTTGGGAAAGTTGAAAGGTTGGGAAAGTTGAAAGGTTGAAGGGTTGAAAGGTTGAGAAGGTTGAAGGGTTGGAATGTTAGGAAAGTTGAAGGGTTGAAAGGTTTACCCTGAAGGCGGATGATCAAAGGAGTCCTTCGGGGGTGGCTGACCGATCAGCAACTTTACAACTTTTGAACCTTAGAACTTTTCAACAACCAGGTTGGAAGGTTAAAGCATTATTCGGTGAAACTGTAGGCGTAGCGTCAAAATAGATGCAGGCAGAATAAACCGCAGAACCTTTATAACTGTCTTTACTTTATACCAACGCTGTTCGCCACTATGACCCGCTGTTGAAATCATACTGCAAACCACAACTCTTATGCGTCTATATCTATCGTTGATCCTTTCGTTGCTGGCCATGTCCCTGTTTGGGCAGGGGATTCAAGTTGAATTTGGCAAGAACCGTGTGCAGTATCACCAAGATTTTGCCGAGTGGTCGCAGTACGAAAGTGACAACTTTATCACCTACTGGTATGGCGAAAGCCGGTACATCGGGCAGTCGGTGGTGCAGCTGGCAGAGGCGGACTTCAACGAAATTCAGAATGTGCTGGAGCACCGCATCAACGAGAAGATACAGATTATCGTGTACGCTGACCTGACGGACGTCAAGCAGAGCAACATCGGCAGCGAGGATACTTTCGTCAACTCAGCGGGGCAGACCAAGATTGTGGGCAACAAGGTGTTCGTATACTTCAACGGCGACCACAATGACCTGCGGCGGCAGGTGCGGGAGGGTATCGCGAGCGTCTACCTGAATGAGATGCTCTTTGGTTCCAACTTGCAGGAAATCGTGCAGAATGCCGTGATGATGAATTTGCCAGCCTGGTTTAAGGACGGCTTGGTGGGCTATGTGGGGGAGCGTTGGAACCCCGAACTCGACAATCAGCTGCGGGACTACATTCTTTCCGATGACTTCGAAGGCTTTGAGGCCCTTGCAGAGCGCGACCCCAAGCTGGCCGGCCATTCGCTCTGGTATTTTATCGGCGAAAACTACGGCCGCTCACAGGTGTCTAACCTGCTTTATCTCACTCGTATCAACCGCAGCATCGACAATGGCTTTTTGTACGTACTCGGTACGCCTTACGACATTATAGGCGACCGTTGGGCACTCTTCTTCCGCGAACGGTACGAAGCCGAAGCCGCCTCGCGCGATTCTCTGACTGCCGCGCCCATCGGGGTGAAAAACAAGCGTAACCTGCCTGTTACACAAGCTAAATTAAGCCCGGATGGCAATCGCATATTGTACGTCATCAATGAGATTGGGCGCTACAAAGTCTTCGTGCACGATATCAATACGGGGGAGCGCGAACGGCTGCTGAAAGAAGGCTTCCGCAATGCGTTTCAGGCCACCGACTACAATTACCCCCACGTCGCTTGGAGCCCCAACGGCAATCAGGTAGCGATTATGTATGAAAAGCGGGATGTGGTCTACCTGCGCCTGTATGATATGCTGAAAGACGAATACTCGGAAGAGCCGCTGTCTACCGAATTCCAACGGGTCTACAGCATGGAATATGTCAATCCCATCACGCTGGTACTATCTGCCGCTATACGGGGGCAATCCGATATTTTCCTGTATTACACCAACACCCGGCAGTCGCAGCGTATCACCCGTGATTTTTGGGATGACCTGGACGCCTCCTACGTGCGCATTGACAACCAAGAAGGCATCCTGTTTGCCTCCAACCGGCCGGATTCTCTGTTAGAAACGGAAAAACTGGATACTACCCTGCCCATTGGGGATTATGATATATTCTACTACGATCTGCAGAACCGCTCCGACGAGCTCGTACGCGTGACCAATACGCCCTACGCCAACGAGCGTAACCCTATAGGCGTGGATACCACCTGGTTTTCCTACCTCAGCGACCGCAGCGGGATATTCAACCGCGAGTCTGGGTATCTAGAGGAATACCTGCACCATTACGATCAGATCATATACCTGGAGGATGGCTCCGAGATTCGCATGCATGCCGACTCCAGCCTGAGTGAGCTCGATAGTACGACCATCGACACGATCGTGTTGGAGCCCATCAGGAAAAAACGGGCTATCACCCGCAGCAACACCAATTATGGCCGCAGTATCCTCTCACAGAACAGCGCGCAGTATTCGCGTCAGGCGGTAGAGCTGATTTTGAATAATAACCAGTATCGGGTCTATCTTCGGGAATTGCAGCCCGAGTCAACCACCACCCTAGGAGAAACGACCTATCAGGATAAGCGTTCGGCGCGGGTCAAGAAGGCTGTGGTGGTACAACCGGAGCAGCGCAAAGCCGAAAAGAAAAGCAAGCCCCGTGTCCCACCGGAAAAAACGGTACTGACAGAGTCGCCGGACATTACCTCTGATACCATCAGCGTGACCGAAAGCCAGCAAGACACGGGTAAGGTGGATATTGACAACTACCTTTTCCAAAGCGAATTTGACGACGAGGAAGACGAAGCCACCGTTATCATCATAGAAGAGGACGATAAGGAGGAGCGCGAAAATGTGCGTATCATCACCGGAGAAAGCGATATTTCGAAGGCGGTACAGGGCGGCAATCAGGCGAGCGCCTCCTCTTCAGCCTACGAGTTTCGGTCGAGTAAGATTATTCCTTACCGGCTGGAGTTCCGAACGGATTTCGTTACCACGCAGCTCGACAACAGCCTGCTGTTCGAAGGCCTGAATAGCTTTGCGGCTAACCCCGATGGTTTCAACCTGCCCAACCCGGGCATATTGATGAAAGCCAACTTTAAAGACTTGTTCGAGGATTATGAATTCGAAGGCGGTGTGCGGGTGCCTACGACCTTCAACGGCACGGAGTACTTCTTGACGTTCGAGGACAAGAAGCGGCGCCTAGACCGTAACTATGCGGTATACCGGCGCAATCAGCGCTTTTCCGGCGAGAGCCAGTCCTTTGTACCCAACCGGCGGGAGGTAAACATCCTACTGGGTCAGTACGGGGTCCGTTATCCGCTGGATATCTTCCGCAGCTTCCGGGCAACGGGTACGCTGCGCCGCGACCGGGTCACGCAACTGGCCACCGAACGGAGTACGCTTGAAGTACCTACCACTAGCGAGGAACGGATGGGGCTGAGATTGGAATATGTTTTTGACAACACGCTGGACGTAGCGCTCAACCTCAAGAATGGCAGCCGGTACAAAGTATACGCCGAGGCAGTCAAAAAATTCAATATTGACCTGGCCAATGGCGCCGATTTTGATTTTGCGCGCGGTGCTATGGGCATCGTAGGCTTTGACGCCCGGCACTATCAGCGTTTCCTGAAGCACTCGGTTATCGCGCTGCGGGCGGCTGGTGCGACTTCCTTTGGCTCAGAGCGCATGATTTACTTCTTGGGCGGGGTGGATAATTGGTTGTTCAATACCTTCAACAACGACGTGCCTATTCCGGCAGCTGGTTCAGATATTGCTTTTCAGGCCTTGGCCACCAACATGCGGGGCTTCGAGCTGAACATACGCAATGGCAGCTCCTACCTGCTGTCCAATATTGAGCTGCGCATGCCCATCTTCAAGTATTTCTCCAAACGGGTGAGGTCGCCTTTCTTCCGCAATTTCCAGCTGGTGGGCTTCTTTGACGTCGGCACGGCTTGGGAAGGCCGCGACCCCTTCAGCGAGGAGAACCCGCTCAATACCGATGTGATCGACAATGGGCCGCTGATCGACGTTAAGGTCAACTATTTCCGCGACCCGGTGGTGGCGGGCTACGGCGGTGGCGTGCGGGCGCTGCTGTTCGGCTACTTCGTACGTTTGGACTACGCTTGGGGCATAGAAACACGCATTGTGCAAGACCCGATTTTTTACCTTTCCATCGGCACAGACTTCTAGTCAGGCGGTTTGTACAAGAGGCTTTCTGCTGATAACCAAACCGTTAGAGCTTAAGCAGGAAAGCCTTATGGACGCGCTACTGCCCCTTTGTTGAATTGGAAAAAAGCGGAGATTTAACTAATTTTGACGAAATTGCGGTTAAAGAAGCATCAAGCGCAAGCCATTATTCGGGAAAAGCGTCATTCCCCGGAACAGCCCCGGTAAACTTTAGTGTAAGGAGACAATTATCCATATAATGAACGAATTCAACGAGTACTTTAAGTCAGCCTTCACCGTAGATAATGTGATATTCGGTTTTGATGAAGGGGACTTGAAGGTGTTGCTGATCAAGCGCGGCGAAGAACCTTATCAAGGCAAATGGGCGCTACCGGGCTATTTTGTGTACCCCAATGAAGATTTGGATGCAGCGGCCAAGCGCGTCCTTGAAGAACTTACGGGCCTGCGTAATGTCTATTTGGAACAGGTGAAAACCTTCGGTACTGTCAACCGCCACCCATTCGGCCGTGTCATAACGGTCGCCTATTTCTCGCTCATCAAAATCAGCCACTATACCATACAGCCTTCCTCTATTGCCCGCAAAGCCAAGTGGCACTCGATTGCGGAAGTGGATGGCCTGGCATTTGACCACGATGAGATACTCGAGGCTTGCTTCAACCGGCTGAAATGGTCGGTACGCTCCCGCCCCGTAGGCTTCGAGCTGCTGCCCCCTAAATTTACGCTCACGGAACTGCAACACCTGTACGAGGCGATCTTAGAAACGGACTTGGACAAACGCAACTTCCGCAAAAAAATCTTGTCGATGGACCTGCTTATCGACTTGGATGAGACGCAGGAAGGCGTGGCCCACCGCCCCGCCCGCTTGTATCGCTTTGACCCCAAACGGTATGAGCAGTTCTTGGCAGAAGGCTTCAATTTCGAGCTCAAAGAAGGCAAGAAGAAAGAGCCGCTTAAGAAAAAGCAGACTAAAGAAGAAGTGGCTTCGTCTAATTGATTCAGCCTACCATTCCTCCCCTGTCGTAGTGTAAACGGTAATGGCAAGGGTATCCCCAGAATTGTTGCGGTAGTCCGATAATACGGATTGAATATCCGCTACCCCTTCGGTACCCGGTATCCGATATTGAAAAGCAAGGCGAGAATCATTAGCTGCCTCCTTTCCTTCTTCCCATCGTACCGTCGAATCGGAGTCTACGCTGAAATAGCCGTAATGCCCGCTGTCGATGGTCTGCGGTTGGGTGATAGCCTGTAGCTCCGCCAAGAAATCTTCCGCTAGTGCCACTTTCGCCTCCTCTCCCTTCGTGTCAAAGTAGCCCCAAAAAGTATTATTTGGGATGCGCCGGGTGGTGGCCCGCAGCGGGGTTACGCCTGCACCATCAGCAATAAGCAACCTCATTTGTTCATCATTGATCAAGATACGCCCATCTGCGCTCACAGCATCCCGAAGCGATAAGGTCAAGGGGTAGGAGCCGTTTTCTAAAGAACCTAGTGAGATTGCGCTGCGGGCAGGGGCCGCCCCCTCCTCACAGTCGTCGGGAAGCTCTATAGATTCAATAGAGAGGACTTGCTCGTTGTCGCCCTGACGGGAAAATTCGTATTCAATAGTCGCATTTTCGCATTCTACCTCTTCAATAGTACGCAGCCGGAGTACGACCTGCCGCCCCTGTGGGCTAAAATCTTCCCAAAGCGCTGCGTAGAACTCATCTTCTACAAAGGGCACCACGATCGGGTCATCACCGCTGATACTGCACGAGTTGAGCAGGAGCACCCCCAAAAATAGTATAAGCAAGCTAGCTCGTAATTGTTTGTTCATTTTATTCCCTTTTACCTTTTCTGTAAAGCTACAGCCCCGCAAACAACATCAATATGGTATTATCCCTAACGTGCTGTTCGTGCAAATGCTGCTTCCTTGCGCCCGAAAAAAATCTAATCCTACGGCATAGGGGGGAGCACGGTTTGGCAGCATCCAATGATCACAATCGCTTAGTCCAAAATTAGTGGGCATTGGTCCAAAAAATGCGGTCTGCCCGGTTTGGAGGTAGCACTTTTGCAAGGTAAGAAATCCCCCGACACTATATATGATACAACTACAAGGCATACGAAAATCCTACCAAACGGGTTACACACAACTGGAAGTACTCAAAGGCATCGACTTGACCATAGAAGAGGGCGCTTTCGCCGCCATCATGGGGTCTTCCGGCTCGGGTAAATCCACTCTGCTCAACATCCTGGGCATTCTCGACGAATACGACGAAGGGGAATACTGGTTGGACGGCACCCTGATTCGCGACCTGAGCCAAACCGAATCCGCCCGTTACCGCAACCGCTTTATCGGCTTCGTGTTCCAGTCTTTCAATTTGCTGCCCTTCAAGACCGCTGCGGAAAACGTCGCTTTGCCGCTTTATTACCAAAAAATCGACCGGGAGCAACGCAGCCGCCTAGCGATGGAGTACTTAGATATGGTGGGCTTGGCCGATTGGGCGGAGCATCTGCCTACCCAACTCTCCGGTGGGCAGCAGCAGCGCGTAGCGATCGCCCGCGCCCTCATTACCGAGCCTAAAGTCATTTTGGCCGACGAGCCGACTGGCGCTTTGGATTCCCAGACTTCCTACGATGTCATGGAGCTGTTCAAAAAAGTCAACCGCGAAGGGATGACCGTACTGATTGTCACCCACGAAAACGATATTGCAGCCATGACCCGCCAAATTATCCGCCTCAAAGACGGGCTTATCGAGTCCAATGGCGCTACCGCTTCGGTACACTCCTCTTAAAAACCACCCGTTATGGCATTCATAGATGTAGACCGCTGGCAAGAAATCTTCAACTCCATTCGTCGCCACCCTTTGCGCACGGCTCTGACCGCGTTAGGGGTATTTTGGGGGATTTTCATGCTGGTCATTTTGCTCGGCGCAGGGCAGGGGCTGGAAAACGGCATCAAGTACGAGTTCCGCGATGATGCAACCAACAGCATCTGGATACGCCGGGGCGTCACTTCCATGCCGCACAACGGCTTGCCCAAAGGTCGGCGCATCGAGTTCAACAACGAAGATTACGAGCTGCTCACCACCCAATTCGAAGGGGTAGACCAAGCCACCGGCCGTTACTACCTTTCCGGCGATCAGCAGGTGGTCTACAAGGATAAGCGGCTGTCCTTTTCCACGCGAGCGGTACACCCTGGCCACCGCTATGTGGAAAACACGCTCGTAGAGACGGGCCGCTACATCAACGAAGCCGACATCACCGAGACGCGCAAGGTGGCTGTCATCGGGAAGATCGTGCAGCAAGACCTGTTCGGGGAAGAAGACCCGCTGGGCAAGGAAATTACGCTCGGCGGCATCGTCTACCGGGTGGTGGGTACCTACAGCGATACTGGCAGCGACAAAGAAATGCGCATCATCTACCTCCCCATTACTACCGCCCAAAAGGTCTACGCCGGTACGGATGAAATACATCAACTGATGGTCACCACGGAAGACATGGGGTTGGAGGAAACCAAAGTCCTGGAGGGGAAGATGCGGGCCACTTTCGCCTCCCGCCATGAATTCAGCCCGGAGGACCAACGGGCGGTGTCCATTTACAGCGCCATCGAGGGCTACCAGCAATTAATGAGCCTGATGGGCGGCATCCGCTTGTTTATCTGGTTTGTCGGGCTTGGCAGCATCATTGCCGGCGTGATTGGTATCAGCAACATCATGCTGATTGTAGTGAAAGACCGCACCCGGGAGATTGGCATCCGCAAAGCGCTGGGGGCGACGCCCTATTCCATCATAGCGATGATACTCCAAGAGTCCATTTTGATCACGGCTATTGCGGGTTACCTCGGGCTGGTAGCAGGGGTAGGCGTCATCAGCATGATTGGCGCTATGGAGGTGGACTACTTCCGCAACCCGCAGGTCAATTTGGGCGTGGGCATAGCTGCCACCGTCGTTTTAGTAGTAGCGGGGGCGTTGGCCGGCCTGATGCCCGCCCGGCAAGCTGCCCGTATTAACCCGATTGAAGCCATGAGAAGCTAGCATTATGATATTTGACCGCGACAATTGGCAGGAGATCCTGTCCACGATCAAGAAACACAAGCTGCGTACAGGGCTGACTGCGCTAGGCGTATTCTGGGGCATCTTTATGCTCGTTTTCGTGCTCGGCATGGGCAAAGGCCTGGAGAACGGTACCTACCGCGGCTTTGGCGAACGGGCCAAAAACATCATGTACGTCTGGCCCAGCAGCACCACCATGCCTTACCAAGGCTTTCAGCCGGGCCGCCGCCCGCAGCTGAAGATAGAAGATATTACCGCTATTAAGCAACAATTGCCCGCTGTAGAACACATCGCCCCCCGGCTGTCCATGAATGGTGTACCTGTATACTACGAGGATATCGGTGAACAGCGCGAGGTACGCGGCGAACTGGAAAGCATGATCAATATCGAAGCCCTGCGGCTCTATCAGGGGCGGTATATCAACAAGCGCGATGTGGAAGAAGCCCGCAAAGTTGCCGTGCTCGGCAAACGCACTGCCGATGTACTGTTTGATCAAGCAGACCCCATTGGGCGCTATATCCGGGTGCAGGGGGTGGAATTCCGCGTCGTCGGTATTTTTGGCCCGCTGGAGATCAAGCCTTGGACGGAAAGCGATATGGAAGCAGTAGTCATTCCCCTGACCACTATGTATCGGGCCTTTGGCACGGGAGAGCGGGTAGACTACTTTGTCTGTTCCGCCGCCGAAAATGTGCTAGTCAGCCAGATGGAGCCGGAGGTCAGAGGTTTGCTCAAACGCCGTCACCATATCCACCCGGAGGACCCCCGTGGCATAGGCGGTTTTAACTTGGAGGAGCGCTTCCAAAGTGTACAGACCTTATTCACCGGCATCAAGGCCTTCCTGTGGTTTGTTGGCATCGGCACTTTGCTGGCCGGCATCGTGGGCGTGGGCAACATCATGCTCATCACAGTGAAAGAGCGGACCCGCGAGATTGGCATACGCAAAGCTTTAGGCGCCGCCCCGGGCAGTATCATCCGCATGGTGCTGGCCGAATCGGTGCTCATCACCTCCGTTTCCGGCTACTTGGGGCTGATCGCCGGCACGGCTATTGTCGCGGGCACGAGCTACCTCATGCGGGCCAATGGGGTGGAGATACAAAACTTTTACAACCCGCAAGTGAATCTGACGGTGGGGCTTTCTGCCCTCATCCTGTTGGTGCTTTCCGGCTTGGTGGCCGGCTTGATCCCCGCCCGCCACGCTGCCCGCATCAACCCCGTAGAGGCACTGCGCAACGAATAAGCTTAGATTACTCGACTCAAAACAATACTGCAATGAACAAAGGTTGTCTCTTCGGATTAGGCGCATTCCTGCTTTTGGCTACCATAGGCCTGGGCGTCTATTTTTACCAGCAAAGCAATAAAGCTCCGGAAAACTACACGACCGAGCAGCCGGAAGTGATGGATATTGTCCAAAAGACCGTAGCTACCGGTGCTATCCGGCCCCGCAAAGAGGTGCAAGTAAAACCGCAAGTCTCCGGCGTGGTAGACGAAATCTACGTGGAGGAAGGGCAGCTGGTGCAAAAAGGCCAAAAGCTGGCCCGCATCAAGCTTGTACCTAGCGAAGTGAACATCAATACCGCCACATCGAACGTAGAGTTGGCCCGCCTCCGCCTGCGCGATGCCAAACGGGAACTGCAGCGGCAACGCAACCTCAACCAAAAGCGGCTCGACGTGGAAGAAGCCCGCGCCAGCTATGAGAATGCTGAGCAGGAAGAAGCCCGGCAGCGGGGCTTGTACGAAGAAGGGGTGATCTCGGAACAGACGTACAACCAATTTAAGCTGGACCTACAGTTGGCGGAAGCCGCCTACGAGAACGCGCAGGTCGTTGCCGCCAACAGCTTGCAGCAGTTTGAAACGGAGGTAAGCATCCGGGAACAAGAGCTGGAAGCGGCAATTAACAACCTGCAGCTACTGCGCGAAGGAGCCAGCAGCAATTCCCGCCAAGTGGCCAATATCGTTACCTCCACGCTTGACGGTATGGTGCTGGAATTGCCAGTGGAAGAGGGCACCTCCGTGATTGAGCGTAATAATTTCAACGAAGGTACAAGCATAGCAGTCATAGCCGACATGAACGCCCTGATCTTCGAAGGGGAGGTCGACGAGTCGGATGTTGGCAAGCTGAAAGAAGGCATGCCGTTGCTGCTCACTGTTGGTGCCATTCAAAACCAGGAATTCCCGGCAACGCTGGAGTTCATCTCCCCGAAGGGCACGGATGAAGAAGGGACCGTAAAGTTTGAGGTTCGTGCCGCTGTAAAGCCCACCGACGATACCTTCCTCCGGGCAGGCTACAGTGCCAACGCCGACATCATCCTGAACCGCCGCGAGCAGGTGGTAGCCATCAAAGAGCGGGATGTGATCTTTGAGGGGGACACCACTTACGTGGAAATACAGAACGGCGACCGCATTTTCGAGAAAAAGCAAGTACAGCTCGGCCTGTCGGATGGCATACAGGTAGAGGTCCTCAGCGGGCTGGATACCAGTAGCCGCGTGAAAGTACAGACGCCCGATCCCGCAGGATAAAAACTACGGTGCTGCCGCGTTTCCGCTTGGGTCGCCAATTTTGATACCGAAGAAGTCGAGGGCATCTACGCCGTCTGCGGGCAAGTTGCCGACCTGCCGCAGTTCGGGCGGTGGCGATAGCCAAGGGTTTGTAGGGTCAGCGAAGAAATAGTCGGCGGGGATAAATTGCCAACTAGTGTGCGCCGAAAAACTCGTGGACATCCCCAGAATAAGCCGCTGTAGGGTGATCATGTCAAGGGTAGTAACCGCACTGGAGTTGTTAGCATCCGCCGCAAGTAATTCGTGAGGGTCGGCGAAGGGTTGTACGCCCAAAATATGCTTGTTGATAAGAATAACGTCCATTAGGGATACCCCGTTGGCATACTCAACATCATAGCTTGGGGTGACGGTGTAGCTACCGCCCTCCTGCAGTTGATCGAATTGGTAGAAGCCCGTACTATCTGTAAAGGTGGCACGATTCTGGCTGCCCGACAAAGCGACTTCCACTTGCCCCATAGGTTCGCCTTGCCGAGTGCGGATATACCCGCTGATGCTCGGGTTGACTACCGGTGCTGCCGTCAGGTCGGCGATCGCTGCTGCCTGCGAAAGCGTACCGTTGGCGTCGGATAGTTCCCCGGCGATTAAAACGCGCTCCCCGGATAAAAGC
>JAAAOU010000390.1 GCA_009908745.1 Bacteroidota bacterium | reverse complement strand
ATGGTAGCCACTGTGGATACCAAGTTGCTGGACAGCCTGCTGGATCAACACTTTTTGCCCGTTGTTACCTGCATCGCCTCTGACGAAGCCGGCAACGATTACAACGTTAATGCCGATATGTTTGCCGGTGCGCTAGCCGGCGCATTGGGTGCCGGTCATTACTTGGTGCTGACGGACGTAGACGGCTTGCTGCGCGATATTGACGACCCGGGCTCTCTCATCGAAGAATTGCGGGTGGCTGAATTGAGCGAACTAATGGGCAGCGTCATTAAGGGCGGTATGATCCCCAAGTTGGAATCCTGCCAAGTCGCCTTGGAGCAAGGTGCCAAAACAGCCCGTATCATCAACGGAACAAAACCAGACAGCATCCACGATGCCGTCGTAACCGATAAAATAATAGGAACCAAGATATGCTTGTAGAAGAAAAAACAACGAACGCGGCCTTACACGAGGTCGACCAAAAATATTACCTACCCACCTTCAAGCGCCTTCCTTTGGCCTTCGAGCGGGGCGAAGGGGCTAAAGTCTGGGACGTAGAGGGCAATGAGTACCTCGACGCCCTAGCGGGTATTGCCGTGTGCAACCTCGGCCATTGCCACCCCCGCGTGGTGAAGGCCATTCAGGAGCAAGCCGCCAAGTTGATCCATATTTCTAACTTCTTTGTGAGTGAGCCGCAGGTGCAATTGTCCAAAAAACTGGTAGAACGCTCGGGGCTGGACCGGGTATTTTTTTCCAACAGCGGCGCAGAGTCGGTGGAAGGGGCTATCAAGATTGCCCGTAAATACGCCCATAGCAAAGGGCGGGGGGGCAGCATCATTTCCATGACCAAGTCGTTTCACGGCCGTACGCTGGCGACCATCGCCACGGGCAAGGAAAAAATGCAAAAAGGCTTTGGCCCTATGCCGTCTGGTTTCCACCGTTTGCCTTTCAATGACATTCAGGCAGTACGCGAAGCGGTGAACGATGATATTGCAGCCATTATAGTAGAACCCGTGCAGGGGGAAGGCGGAATCAACGTAGCCAAGCCCTGCTACCTCCGGGCACTGCGCGAGCTTTGTGATCAGGAGGATATCGTGCTGATTTTCGACGAGATTCAGTGCGGTGTGGGCCGCACCGGCGAGCTTTTTGCCAAAGACCACTACGAAGTGCAGCCGGATATCATGACCTTAGCAAAGGGATTAGGCAGCGGATTGCCGGTAGGGGCTATACTCAGCAATGAAAAAGTGAGCCGTGCTATTGAATTTGGCGACCACGGTACTACCTTTGGCGGCAACCCTATGGCTTGTGCAGCCGGATTGGCCACACTGGAAGCCATTGAAGAAGAAGACATTCTCCGCAAGACGGGCCGCAAGGGCTTTTGGTTGAAAGAACTGCTCAGTGACCGGCTGGAAGCGCACCCCAAGCTCCGCCAAATCCGCGGTTTGGGCTTGATGATCGGTGTTGAGTTCGACTTCCCCACCAAGCCCCTGATGCTGGAGATGATGAAGCGCGGGGTGCTGGCGAATGCGACTGCCGAAAACGTATTGCGTTTGGTGCCGCCGCTCGTTATCAGCTACGAAGAGCTGGAGCAGCTCGCCGATGTGATCGCAGCGTCTGTAGAAGCGCTGGAAGCACGCGGGGAAGCCTAAATGACATTCAAAACGAAAAAAGACAACATGATCAAAGCAGCCATCGTAGGCGCTACTGGCTATACCGGGTCGGAGTTGGTGCGTCTGCTCTACAACCATCCGGACGTTGACATCAAAATGATAACCTCCGAAAGCCGGAAAGGAGAGTCCTTCTCTGCCGTACATCCTCAATTTAGCGATATCGTAGAGCACGAACTGCAGCCCGCTGCCGCGGTGTTGGAAGCCGAGTTGGATGTGGTTTTCCTAGCACTCCCGCACGGCGTTTCTATGGACTACGTCAAACAATACGAAAGCACTAACTTCAATATCATCGACTTGTCGGGGGACTTCCGCCTTTCCGCGCCCGCAGTGTACGAAGACTGGTACAACAAAACGCATACTTATGCCGTAGGTTTCGACCGGGCGACGTATGGCTTGCCCGAATTGCACCGTGATGCCATCCGGCAGTCTTCGCTGGTCGCTAACCCGGGATGCTACCCGACGAGTGCCATATTGGGGCTGTCTCCATTGGTGGAGGCTGACCTCATTGTGCCTGGGCAAATCATCGTGGACGCCAAATCGGGTATTACCGGGGCAGGTATCAAGGCTAAGCCTACTACCCATTATTCCAATGTGAGTGACAACTTCAAAGCCTACGGGCTAAAAAGCCACCGCCACACCGTGGAAATTCAGGAACAGCTCTCCGGCTTGCACGCCACGCCGATCAATGTTCAATTCACACCACATTTGCTACCTGTAGACCGCGGAATACTTTCGACGATCTACACGCAGCCACAACGGGAGACGAGCGAAGCAGAAATCCGGACGTTGTACGAGGATTTCTACGCCAGCCACCCCTTCGTGCGCATCCGTAAAACCCCTCCCTCCCTCAAAGACGTACGAGGCTCTAACTACTGCGATGTGTATGTGACCTACGACGACCGGACCAACCGCATCATCACGCTCGCCGCCATCGACAACCTCGTAAAAGGTGCCGCCGGGCAGGCTATGCAGAATATGAACTTGCAATTTGAACTAGAAGAAACACGGGGCTTCGTATCGTTGCCCCTGAACCCTTAACCAGTGTATGAATACTCCTAAAGACATGATCAGAAACCTCACCACTGTCCGCGGCATTAAATGCTGGGGTGCCCATGTGGGCATCAAGTCCATGCGCCGCGATTTGGCGATTATTTACTCCGAAGTACCAGCGAGCGCCGCCTGCGTGTTTACGCAAAATGAGGTGATTGCCGAGCCCATCAAGTTGTCCAAAAAGCACATGGAGGACAATATGGCGCAGGTTATCCTCTGCAATGCCGGCAACGCAAATGCCTGCACCGGCGAGCAGGGCTACCAAGGGGCGTTGGCGATGGCAGAAGCCGCCGCTGCGGAAGTGGGCATCCCCAAGGAGATGGTCATTGTGGCTTCTACCGGCCTTATTGGCGAGCCATTCCCGACCGAAGACATCGTCAACGGTGTTAAGGAAAACATGGGCAAAGTGTCGAGCGACGCCAAAGCGGGCTCTTTTGCCGCCAACGCTATTCTCACCACGGATACTTTCGCGAAGGAAGGGTTCATGGATTTTGAGGTGGACGGCAAGACGGTCTACATGGCAGGCATTTCCAAAGGCTCGGGTATGATCCATCCTAATATGGCGACTATGCTGGGCTTCATCGTTTGCGATTTGGCTATAGAACCGGCCCTGCTGGACAAGGCGCTAAAGGACTGCGTACGGACTTCTTTCAACATGATCACCGTGGATGGAGACACCTCCACCAACGATATGGTCGCCGTGCTATGCAACGGTATGGCGGGCAATGAAAAGATCACCTCTGAGGATGATCCGGGATACAAGGTCTTCCGCAACAAGCTGGAAGAAATGATGATCCACCTTGCCAAGTTGATCATTTCGGATGGCGAAGGGGCTTCCAAGTTCGTAGAGTACCAAGTGAACGGAGCGCCGTCCGACGAGATAGCGCGCCGCCTAGTGCGGGTCATCTCTGACTCTACCCTCGTCAAAGCCGCGATGTTTGGCCGGGACCCCAACTGGGGGCGGATTGTCTGCGCGGCGGGCAATGCCGGCGTGCCCTTTGACTACAGCACCGTGGATCTCTACATCGGCGATGCAGAGCAAGTCATACAAGTGCTGGATAAAGGCAAGCCGGCTTCCTTTGACCGCAACCAAGTCAAGCGTTTACTACGCGAGTCACATCTGCAAATCCGGATGGATATGAATGTGGGCGATGGGCAAGGCGTAGGCTGGGGGGCAGACCTGACCACGGACTATGTGATGTTCAATTCGGTGTATACTACATAAATCCTTAGTCCTAGCTTGCACGGTTTTCAGGCAGAATAAGGGGGAGGTGGTGGAAGGTTTTGGAACGGCCCCTCTTGATTTTTCACATAATTGTACTTAAATAGCGCCTAAGAAACACGTACGCTTTGATACAATTTGAGCGATTTGAGTTGAGCAACGGCTTAAAAGTAGTCGTACACGAGGACGACAGCACGCCCATGGCGGCAGTGAATGTATTGTATAACGTAGGGGCGCGGGACGAATCGCCGGACAAAACCGGTTTTGCCCACCTCTTTGAGCACCTCATGTTCGGGGGGTCAGCGAATGTGCCGGACTTCGACACGCCCCTGCAAATGGCAGGAGGCGAAAACAATGCCTTCACCAACAACGACATTACCAACTTCTACGATATCCTTCCGGCAGAAAACCTGGAAACCGCGTTTTGGTTGGAGTCCGACCGCATGATGGCGCTCAATTTTGACGAGCGGGTGCTGGAAGTGCAGCGCAAAGTCGTGGTGGAGGAATTCAAAGAAACCTGCCTGAATGAGCCTTACGGCGATGTTTGGCACCACATTGCCGACATGGCCTACAAAGTGCACCCTTACCGCTGGCCGACGATCGGCAAAGTCCCCAAGCACGTAGAGGACGCTTCCATCGATGATGTCAAGTCTTTCTTTTACAAGTACTACCGACCGAACAACGCCATACTCGTGGTGGCCGGCAAAGTGAAAACCCCACAAGTAAAAGAAATGGCAGAAAAGTGGTTTGGCGATATCCCTCCTGGTCCCAAACACTTACGCCAACTGCCGCAGGAGCCGCCGCAGAAACGTCTGGAAAAACGCATCAATGAGGGCAATGTGCCGGTAGATGCGCTCTATCTGGCCTTCCACATGCCCTCCCGTTACCAGCGCGAGTATTATGTGGTGGATTTGATCTCGGATATACTGGGCAATGGCTCCTCTTCCCGCCTCTACCGCAAATTGCTGAAAGAGCAAGGGCTGTTCTCCTCCATCGATTGCTATGTGAGTGGCAGTATTGATCCCGGGCTATTGATTGTCGAAGGCAAAACCGCAGAGGGCGTAAGCCTAGAGGAAGGTGCCGCGGCCATTTGGAAAGAACTGGAAGCCCTCAAAGCCGCCCCTATCCCGGAGCGCGAGTTGCAAAAACTCAAGAACAAAGTAGAAAGCACCCTTGTCTTTTCGGAGTTAAACGTACTCAACAAAGCCATCAACCTGGCCTTCTTCGAGCTGCTCGGGGATGCAGACCTCATCAATCAGGAAGCCAACTTTTACCAGGCCATCACGACCGAAGAGCTGCACAAGGCCGCGCGCGCCATACTGACGGAAGCGAATTGCTCGGAGTTGTTTTACAAAGCCCGGGTACGCAGGGTGGCTTGAAAATTCGGCTTTATGACGCCTCAAAAGCTGAAGACGATGGGGGCGCATTACGCTAGAGGATTATGGTTTTCCAAGTCAAAGGTCATGTCAAACCTACCGTTGAGGAACCAACCTTTACGCCTTGTCGTTTAATTCACAGGTCCCCGATAAGTTTTGATCTAAAAGCTTTAACATGAATACACAATTCATTACAGATGCCGATGGCAATAAGCTTGCCGTTGTAATTCCTATAAAGGAATACCAAGTTATGTTGGAGGCTATCGAAGAACTAGAAGATATTCGGCTTTATGACGCCTCAAAAGCCGAAGACGATGGGGGGCGCATTACGCTAGAGGATTATGTCGCTAACCGAAAGCTCAAAGATGGGTAGGTATAAAGTGCTTTTGACAAAAAAAGCGGCTAAACAACTTGATAAATTAGCTGATGATATAGCCTTGCCCATTATTGATGCTATTGAGAAGCTCTCTGAGAATCCAAGGCCTCCCGGTTGTAAAAAGCTCAAAGGAAGAGATGCATATAGAATTCGAAAAGGTAACTACCGAGTCATATACAATGTATTCGATAAAGAACTTATTGTCGATGTTATTGCTATAGGTCACCGCAGAGGCATATACAATTGACTTAACAGTGCAAAGGAATATTGATTTACAATCTGCCATTATTACACCCTTTCTGCTATTTTTTCCGTCAGGCTACCCCTTGGCACTCCCTTTGCCAGTTCATATTTGAATCCAATACCTATTGTCCCATTAATAAGCGCAACTGTTCAGCACGTTGAGCTAGAAACCATAAAACCATGAAAAACAAAAAAGGAATCGGCTTGGTACTGTCTGGCGGCGGCGTGAAGGGGCTGGCGCATATCGGGCTGCTGCGAGCGCTGGAAGAACACGGTATAGAAGTGGATGTCATTTCCGGTGCCAGCGCGGGGGCGTTGATCGGAGCGCTTTATGCAGACGGCCATTCCATTGATGAGATGCTCGACTTCTTTGAGCGCACACCCCTTTTTCAGCTTTCTGCCTTGAGCACCACGAAGCCGGGGCTGCTGGATAGTGGGAAGTACCGCGGGTTTCTGGAGCGCTACTTCCCGGGAGACCGCTTTGAGGCACTCGCTAAGCCGCTGTATGTCACTACGACCAATCTGGAGCAGGGCAGATGGGTAGTACACGACAAAGGGCCGCTCATTCAGCCGCTGCTGGCTTCGGCCTCCATGCCCCCGCTCTTTTCGCCTGTACACATTGATGGCTGTATGCATGCGGATGGCGGTGTGATGAATAACTTTCCCGTCGACCCCTTGCTGGATCAAGGGCTATTCATATTAGGCAGCAATGTGTCCCCATTGGAAACCGTTGGCCCGGATAAGTTGACGACCACGCTTTCTTTGCTCAATCGTTCGCAACTGTTGACTTGGCAGTCGGGTATTCAGCTACGCCTGCCCCACTGCGACTTCCTCATCGAGCCGGATGGGATTAACGAAATTGATTTTTGGGACACCAAAAAAATGATCCAAGCATACGAAATGGGCTATCAGGTTGCCCAAGCTGCTATGCCCGAGCTGAAAGAAAAACGCGCGCTGCCGGAGGGTGCGTGAAAAAATATGTATTTGGATTTCCAGACTATAAATAGGCTAAAAGTACAAAACGACATGACCGTCTACTCCAAACTATTTACTAGGAAGGTGAATAAAGTTGCAGGCTTGCTGCTATGGTGCATGTGTGCCTATGGCCTTAGCTTCTCTTTATCCGCTCAATCCGCCCCCCACTTCATGGCCTACTACTACCCCTGGTACAACGAAGGCCATTGGTCACAAGGCTACTGGCGGGCAGGGCTACAACCGGCACAGCGCCCGCTGCTCGGCGAGTACAATGGCCGGGACCGGGCCGTCATACAACAGCACTTGGCTTGGTCGGCGGAGTATGGCATCGATAGCTGGGCGCTGAGCTGGTGGGGCCGCCGCAGCTGGTCGGACGGGACGATCAAGCGGTTTATACTGCCTGAGATAAAAGGTAAAGACACCCGCTTTTGCATCTTTTACGAGTCCACCAAGTTGCTTGGCGGGCTAAAGCCGGGGGGGATCCCCTTTGAAAAGCGGCAAATCCGACGGATGAAACGCGACTTTCGGTACCTATCCCGTCATTTCTTCGACCATCCGAATTACTTGAAAATCGAGGGGAAGGCCGTGGTGGTACTGTACTTGACCCGCACTTTCTACGGCCGATACGCAGAAGCCCTGCAAGCCGCCCGCACAGCCGCCCGTAAACAAGGCTTTGAGCTTTACCTCATCGGCGACGAAGTATTCTGGTCCATGCCCAACCGGCAGCGCATCCGGCAACTCGACGCCATAACCGCCTACAACATGCACGGGCCAGCCCGATTTGCAGGCTACCCGGCGGAATCGGGCTTTTTCGAGTGGGTAGGAAAGCAGTACCGGCGCTTTCAGGAAATTGCGCAACGGGAGAATGTGGATTTTATACCTAACGTCATGCCAGGGTTCAACGATCGGGGGGTGAGGCCGGAGGTGCGGCATTACGTCATCCCGCCGCAGGCTACCGAAGGCGGCTCGGCTGTTTCCACCTTACAGCAGTATCTGGATGTTGCCCGGCCCTTGGCAGGTAGCCCTTTGGATATGATTACCATCACCTCTTTCAACGAGTGGCATGAGGACACGCAAATCGAGCCAGCCATTGGCCCGGCAGCAGGAAGCGGCCCCGTACAGCACCCCTACACCTACCCCTCTTACGGCATGCAGTACTTGGAATTGCTGCGGGAGTACTAAGCCGTGACGGGTGCGCTTTGGCGTTCCTTCTTCACGAAGTACATATCGATCAAGCCCTTGTTCTTGGCTTGCACCTTGCCGCGGTACTCGCAATCGAACTTGTAGCGAACCAGGTTGTACGTGGCTTCCGAGATATTGACGCGGCCTTCCTGCCCGTTGGTTTCCACCCGGGAAGCGATGTTGACGGTGTCGCCCCAAATATCGTAGGCAAACTTGTTGACACCCACCACCCCAGCAACAACCGGGCCCGTATGTATGCCAATGCGGGCCTCGAAGTAAGGCTTGCCGAGCCGGATTTTCTCCTGCTTTTGCTCGTCTAGGAACTGCTGCATCTCCAGCGCCGCCCGGATAATATTGTTGGGCATGACGCGGCGGTCTGACAGGCCGGAAGCACACATGTAAGCGTCCCCGATGGTCTTGATCTTCTCGATATCCTCGTACTGGGAGATGATAAAGTCAAACGCCTTGAACGCTTTGTCGAGGTCTTCGACCAGTTCTTCCGGGCTAAGCTGCTCTGAGATTTTAGAGAAGTTCTTGAAATCGCTGAAGAGCACTGTCGTTTCTTTGTACTTGCGCGGCTTGGCTTTGCCGTATTCTTTCAGCTCTTCGGCTATAGTCTTCGGTAGGATATTAAGCAGCAGCTCATTGGAGCGTTCTTGTTCCTGCTGTATGATCTTGTTCTTGTCCTTCAGCTTACGGCGCGAGCGGCGGCTGACCAAGAAGAGGATGAGCAGCAGTAGCGTCAGCAGTACACCGGAGGCAGCCAGTATGAGGAGTTGGTCGCGCTGTGCTTTGTTGCGTTCAGCCAATCTTCGACTCTTCTCAGCTTCTAGGCTCGCCTGAGAGAGTTCTGCCTCTTTGGTTTTCAACACGGTTTGCTGTTCCAGTTTCTCCCGCGTAAGGCTTTTTACCTCCTTCTGCTTGAGGGCAGCTAGCGAGTCGGCCCGCTCTTTGGCTTCTGAAACATCGGCCAGACGTTCCTCCTTTTTGGAGACCTCTTGCTCCACCTGCTGCTTTTCCTGTACCAGTTGTTCTTGCTGCTGCTGTAGGCGGTTGCGGTCGGAAGTCAGTTCGTCCCGTTCGCTTTCCAAACGTTCGATTTCTTTTTGCAGCCGCGCTCTTTCTTGCGCCAGCATGGCTTTTTGCCGCTCAAACTTGCTTTCCAAATCACTGACGCTCGTCCCTTTCTGGCTAAAGAACTTGAAGGCGTCCTCGTAGATTTGGTAAGCATCCCGGTAGTCCCGGTCCTTTTCCGCCAGCCGGCCGCGCCGCTGTACGCTTTTGACGATCAGGTCCAAATCCTGCGCTTTTTTGGCATTGGCCAGCGCGGTGCGGTACCACACATCGGCATTGCGCTCATTGCGGTCGCGCTCGTAGCCACGGCCTACGAGGAAGGCAGCCTGAGCGCCCATGCGCGGGTTGCCCCTGTCCCGAGCCAGCCGGTGCGCCTTCTTGGCGTATTCAATGGAAGTCTCGTCGTCCACGCGCAGGTACGCTTTACCCAATTCGAAATTGAGGTACATGCGCTCCTTGCTGTCTTTGGCGTTTTCCAGTTCTTTCTTCAATTCCTCTATGGACTGCTGCCCGAATGAAAAGAAGGGGGCGAGCAAACAAAGGAGGAGGAACAACTTTTTCATAAATGTAACTTGTCGTTTCGTAACGGCTCAGTTCGCCATGGGCTTGTTGATGACCAAGTGATATTGCTTATTAAAATATTTGACATCATAAAATGCCAAAGCATGTTTTGGGGTCAAACAAAAATACAAACTCGCAGCTAGAAAAGAAGTTCTGAGCCGGGCAATTCTCCGGCTGTTGCTTTGGAATGATGAATATCATAAGCTGCGGCTGACGAATATCACCGCTTTAGGCGGCGTATTCTTGCAATTTAGCCCTAGCAAAACCAGTTTTCAATAATCTTGTAAATCACAAACGATGAACGTCCTAGCACCAGTCAAAAGTATTATGAGCACCGATTTGCTTACCGTCGCTCCCGGCGACAAGCTGACGGCGCTCAAAGAAGTATTTGACGCGCACAAAATCCACCACGTACCCGTAGTCCGCTACAAAAAACTAGTCGGCTTGGTGAGCAAAACCGACTTCCTGCATTTCCTGCGTGGTTTCAACCGCAACGAAGAGGACCGGTTTGTCAACGAAGCCCGGATGCGGGCCTACAACGTGGAAGACATCATGACCAAAGGGATTGCCAAGCTCAGCCCGACGGAACGCATTGACGTGGCGCTCGAAATTTTCTTGGAAAACCGCTTCCACGCCATTCCCGTCGTCGATGACGAAGGCAACCTGGAAGGCATACTGACCACCTTCGACATCATCAAGGCCGTGGCCGAGTCTAAAGTCTCTGCCAAAGAAATTTTAGACAGCCAGAAAGGTTAATGTTTCACCGTAAAAGCTAGCGCCCAATGAAAAAGATACTTGTCCCTACCGACTTTTCCAGTATTGCCGCTAATGCTTATAAGTACGCACAACGCTTAGCAGAACGGCAAGGAGCAATGGTGGAGGTGATGCACGCGTATCACCCTTCATTCGATTATTCCAACCCTTATCTCGATGTGCCGGCTGCCGAATTTGACAGCATCAAGCGCGAGCTGTTAAACAACTTTGTGCAGGAGCATACTTCGGGCGGCGGCGGCGGGGTAGTCGCTTTGCCCAAAACAGGGCTGCACATCGGCTTTGCTTCGGAGGAGATCGTCCGGCGGTCCAAGGAAGTGGACATGGTCGTGATGGGTACTACCGGCGAGGGCAACCTTTTGGAAAAAACCTTCGGTAGCGTATCTACTTATGTGGCGCAGTACGCACACTGCCCGGTACTGTTCGTGCCCGGCGACTGTGAATTGCACCCCTTTGAGGAAATCGTCTTCGCTAGCAACCACCAAGCAGCGGATGAAGCCTTGATTGCGCAGCTCATTGAGCTGGTTAATAACGATACAGCCAATATCCACTTTGTACACGTCGACAACCGCACCAACTCGCCTTATCAAGTAGAGGAAATCCTTTACGAAGAAGCGGCACGGCATGATATGCCCGGCTTAGGCTTTAATACTGTCGAGATTGAGTGCCCGAATGTGCAAGAAGGGATTGTGCGCTACGCGGAAGACATCAAGGCCGACCTCATCGTCATGGGGACGGTACACCGAGGCTTCCTCGAGCGGCTGTTCCACAAGAGCGTGACCCGGGAAGTGGTGTTCCATACGGCAGTGCCGCTTTTGGTGATGCACTACGACGAATAAATAGGCGGCTACATTTTATAGTCTGACAACCCAAGATTTGTGAATCCTGACTTGCTCTTTTTCCGCCTCTCTTCGCCAATCCCGAATGCTTTC
>JAAAOU010000410.1 GCA_009908745.1 Bacteroidota bacterium | reverse complement strand
GGCAGTTCATCGGCAATGAGGTCGAGCTGATACCGCCGGTCAGCTTCAAGACGGGCTTGACCTACGAGCGGGGCGGCCTGCGGGCCAGCTATCTTTTTACCTACGTCCGTGCCCACTACAGCGACGCCACCAATGCCGAGTTTGTCGCTAATGCCACGCGGGGGGTTATTCCCTCCTACAGCGTCATGGATGTCTCGGCGAGCTATACCTTCGGGCGTTTCCGGCTGCAGGCCGGCGTCAATAACCTGGCGGATGCCTCCTACTTCACCCGGCGGGCAACCGGCTATCCGGGCCCGGGGATTATCCCAGCGGAGCCGCGGCGGTTTTACGTGGGGCTGCGGGTGCGGGTGGCGAAGTGAATTGGGTAGGGCCTGATTTTTTTTATGGCTGAACTCAAGTCACAAATGCAACGAATCCAAAAATGAGTGTTTTATCCCAACGCAAGGCGCAGTTTGCGGTAGGTGCCATTGCTTGAATAGCTGGCGCGGACACAGTCTACTTGCGATGGGGGCATCTTCCATACAGATTGGGGGAAGGGCAACTGATTGGCTCAACCATATCTTTTGTCTGCTGCCTGATAAAGCCATGATTAAGCTTGAAAAACGGCAGATGCCTGGTAAATGCTCTTCAGTATTTGTGTAAACGGCCTGACGAATATAGGGTCTACAATGACAAGAGTTGAAAAAATTGGTTATTTTCACCAATATCCAAAAATGTGTGGCGCATGCAGCGGCGCGCCTGCCTGCTGGTAGGAAGGAAGGGCGAAGAATGTATTGCCAATGGCTTCGCTGTAGCAGCGTTTCAATAGACACTGTTTTTCGAACGGGCGGGCTCTTATTTGGAGGCGCGCCACAAACGCCTCGCTGATATGAAATACATCATTTACTTCTCAGCTCTACTCCTGTTTAACGTATTTGGCTACAGCCAAAACCCCCTTACCCACGCGGCATCGGAATCCTATCTGAGTTACTACGCCGTCGATATTCAGCAAGAAACCTTGGCGCTGGCAGGGGGCAAACGAAGCTGTACCGTCCCTTATCTGGAATGGAGGGACACCGAAGCCGGCCAATTGTTGGGGCAGCAGCAGTTCAATACGAGCCGTTTTGGCTGGTATACCGATGTGAGATACGGCACGGCTGGAAAAACTTGGGCTGTTGGCCAGCTCAACACCGCGGATGATGTGATTGGAGGCAGCTCTAGCGTGCTCCGTATTTACGGGGCCGACTTGAGCTTGCAGGAACAGCACGAAATATGGGACGAAGAAGCCTGGTGGTCAACGCCGCTGCTGGAACCCACCCCAAACGGGATGGTTTGGAAAACCGGGAGCAAACTCTATTTTCTGGACGCAGAGGGCGCTGTAGAAGACAGCTTAGTTTTTGAAAAGGCTATCCGGCACTTCGCCCCGCTGCCAGAGGCCCGCTTGCTACTTCAATTGGAGGGCAGCGACACCTTAGCCATCGTGGATAAACAGGGGCAGCAGCTAGCAGTGCTTGGCCTTGCCAATAACATCAAGGATGTATTGGTCGATGGGCCGATGGCCTACTGGCTGACGGACGGCTTTTTCTACCGAAGAAATACCCTTAGCGGCGAAACAAGTACGCTACCCGTGATCAATGAGGAACTCAATCGCCTTAGCGCTCATGGCCCAGGTGTGTTGCTGTACGGTAGTGGCGCGGACCAGACCACATTTCTGCGGTATGCCCCGCAGGATGATAGCCTCTCCACCGTAGGAACCTGGCAACTGATGGACCGGATCCTTGAGGAGGTTGTGGTGGCAGAAGGGGTTTACCATGTGGTAGGGCAAAATACGTTTACCGGTGCAGGAGCGCCCCATGATACAGATATGCGCAATGGTTTTGTACAGCGCTTTACCGATCCAGATTCAGCAGTTTTGGGTTTGGATTTGGCGTTGAACAGCTTGTCCATTACCGTGGATTCTGTGTACTTAGAATACAACGAGGCGCCCCAAATCTACCAGCTTGTTGCTGATATTACGGCGCATTTGGAAATACAAAACCTGGGTAACACCCCTTTTCAGGATACCTTCGTTTTGGGCAGCAATCGTTACGCAGGCTTCAATTGCGACGGTAAACGTTACTACGCCCATCGTACGGCAAACATCGCCCCCGGCGGTACAGCTACCCTTGAAGCTAGCGTAGCCTACGAAGATTGGAGTGCAGGGCTGCCACCCGCCGAGTTGGATTACGAAATTGATTTCTCGCGTTGCTTCTTCCTCGGCGCGCCCAATGAACAGGTAGACCCTTTCCCACGCAACAACTGGCGCTGCGCAGAAGTGGAGCAATCGGGCACTTTGGTCGCAAACCACCAACTGTCTACTGGGTTGGAGCTGCAGGTCTACCCCAACCCCGCCCAAGATCGAGTTGCCATTGAATATGGCCCTGCTGCTGGCGTACGCTCTTTGCAGCTTTTAGACTTGCGTGGCGTGCTGGCAGCTGAAGTGGCACCTTCACCCTCGGGATTTGCCGAATTTGACTTGGCCGGCTTGGCCAGCGGCCTGTACGTGCTTCGTATTGAAACCGAAAGGGGGATTGTAGCCCGCCGCTTGGCTGTGGCGCATTAGCGGTGCGTAGACACAGTCTATTTGCAGCGATGGGGATTAGGGCAAACGCACCAAAACTTTAATGGCAAGCCAACACCATTAATTTCATAGTAAGAAACTATAGTCTGACAACTCAGGATTTGTGAAAATATGACGCCGCTATTTTTTCGGCTCGCAAGGCAAAAAACGCAGGCATAGCCGGAGCTACGGTGTCCCGCTTTTTAACACAAAAAGCGGGATTAACGCAGCGAGGCGGAAAAAGAGCAAGTCAGAATTCACAAATTTCGGGTTGTCAGACTATAAATCAGTATTGTTTTGGTCGAATTATTTGTTGGGTTAACCCTGTTAGGGGTTTCCTATGGGTAAAAAGAGATAAAAGTGTTTCCCCGTGCCGTTAGGTACGGACTATAAATTTGATGCGTTTGCCCTAGATGGGGAAAGGGGTAGTTGCTTAAGATCAAGAAATACAGTAAATTGGAGTATGGAAAAGAAGAAAGAAATACTAGCAAGAATAAGCAAGTCTGTACAAGAAACTGAACCTCAGGCTGAAATTGTTTTGTTTGGTTCAAGAGCTAGAGGTGAAGAAAGAAAAGATTCAGACTGGGATATTCTAATCTTGGTTCCATATTCAGTGGACTTGACAACTGAGCAAAAATTCAGGCATAAATTATTTGAACTGGAACTGGAATATGGACAGGTATTTTCAACTTTCGTCTATTCAAAACCTGAATGGGAAAAGAAGCATCACGTAACTCCCTTTTATAAAAATATCGAAAAAGAGGGGATATGGATATGAGAGATGAAGAAAGAGGGGATTATGTAAAGTACAGGTTGGAGAAATCAGAAGAGACATTAGAGGCAGCGGAATTGCTGATGAATAATGAAAAGTGGAATTCAGCCATTAACCGCTTATATTATGCTAGTTTTTATGCTGTCACTGGATTGTTAGTAAAATCAGGGATATATAATACAAAGTCACACTCTGGAGTTAAAAACCAATTCTTTTTGAACTTTATAAAGAATAAGAAAATAGATAATGAATTTGGTAAACTGTATGGCGACTTATTCGACTGGAGACAGAAAGGTGATTATGGGGATTTTTTTGACTTTGAAGAGAAAGATGTGAAGCCATTATTAGAACGTGTTCAAGGGTTGATTAAAGCAATAAAGCAAGAGATTGAAGGATGAAAACAGCAGGTAACAAAGGGCTGCATACGTCCTTACCTCCCTGCGGTCGGCACGGCGCATATACTACAAGTTGCCCCGGCCCTAACACTCGTCACATCGGAGTGTTTTATCCCGACGCAAGCGCAGCTTGCTGCAGGTGCCATTGCTTGAATAGCTGGCGCGTAGACACAGTCTACTTGCAGCAGCAGAAGTGGAGTGGTAAAACGCCGGCTACCTCCAAACCAACCGCCCACTCATTGCCGCGCCCTGCTCCGTCACCACTCTGAAGCTGTACCATCCTGCGGGCCAGTTGCGCCTTTCCAGCTCAATCTGCTGCCCGTCGAAACGCTGCCGGAGCACGGGGCGCCCAAGCGGGTCCGACAGTTCTATCCACCCGCCATCCGCTGGCCAGTGTCGCAGTTGGATAAGGGCGCGTTCGCGGGCGGGGTTGGGGACCACAAGCAACTCCACCTCTTGCAGAGCCGGGCTCACCGTGTGCGTAATGGTCTCCAGAAAATCCCGGTTGAGCGTATGCAGGCTGGTATTGGTGATGATAGGCGGGTTGATGTCAAAGTAAATACTTGCGCGGTTTTCGATCACGGTGCCGAGTGGCAGGTTGGGCTGCTGCTGTATCTTGAAATCCACAAAGCCTTGGCTGCCCAGTTCGTTGGTCATACTGTCGGGAAGCAGGATGTTCTCGAAGGTGAAGACCAAGGTGCTTTCCTCTTCGATGTCCCAAGTATAGTCGTGGCTGCTAACTCCGGGGCGTACCGTCGTCAGGTTGAGTACTTCCGTGTCGATAGTGTCTTTGATCACAACCAGAAAGGCGGTGTCGTTACCGGTGTTTTGAAAGCGGATGCGGTATTCGAGTTCCGTGCCTGGGTAGATATTACGGTCCGGGCCATGCCCAAGCGGGTAGCCGTTTTTGTCGTTGGGGTCGTAGGCCGCGACGATCTCCCCGCATTCAATATCGATAAAGGTATCCTCGTCGCCTAGATCAAACTGATTGACAAAGCCGGTACTGAAGCTGCCGAAGTTATCGGTACCGCAACCTTCGAGTACGGCTACCGGTGTGCTTTGTTCAGGGTGGAAAGGCACCTGCTCCGCCTCTAGCCGGTAAGTAGCCCCCGTAGCGGGTAGGCGGAACTCGTAGCTCTCCTGCGCGTCCAGCAGCACGGTATCGGGCATGACGAGCAGCATGACGCCGTCTTCTACGACGATGTACTGCTGCCCCTGGGTCATATCGTCGCCTATATTTTCGATGCGGAAGACCACTTCTTCATCCCCTTCGCAGTCCGTGCTGACCTGCAGGCTGGCACCAGACCAATCATCCGGAGGGAGATCACAGGGAATACTCGGGGAAGCTTTGGCCTCTATGCAGATGGCCTCACCCACCGCCGCAACGCAGCTGACCCGGGCACTGATCTGTACCGTGCCTGATGCATTGGGCGGCACATCCCCAATATCAAAGGTGAGTTGTTGCCCGTCTTGATCCAACAGGGGCGCGGAGGCGCTGAGGAAAGTCAGTTGCTCGTCCAGCAAAACGGAAAGCGTAGCGTTTTCTACCTCTTCCGCCCCGATATTCCGGTAGTGTACGTCAATGGATCGCTCCCAGCAGCGCCGCAGGATGGGCAAGCCGACGGAGACTTCAAAATCGGCGCAGGGGGCGGATTGCACCTGCAGGTCCTGTATAATAGTGTCGTTAGGCGTGTCGGCATTGACGGTGTAGCTGGGCTGGCAAAGCTGCCAGGCGTTGGAGAGCAGAATAGGCGTCAATTCGTACTGCCCCTCCGGCACTTGCTGTTCGTATTGCCCACCGGCTTGGGTGACCGCGTAGAAGGCCCGCCCGTTGCCCGTGATGGCGATGAGCCAGCCGGATAAGGCCGGTTCATCAGGCTCGATTTGGCAATTCTCCAGGGTATCGTGCCGCAGCCGGCCCTGTAGGGTGACGCAATCTTCTGGGAAGGCGTTTACTACGATGGTTTCGCTAAAGGGGCAAGCATTGTCCACGCCGGCACCTGTCAATCCATAGCTGCCGGGCAAGGCCGTAACAACTGTGTCAGCGGTCGTGAAGTCTCCGTCCGGCAAACTCCATGTCAGGCCCGCCACGGGCGTATCGCTGGTGTAGGTCAGGCGCGCCGAGTCGCAGTTGAGGAGGGTGTAGTGGAGGCTGACGGTGGGCGGCACGGTGTCTATGGCGACCACGGCTTCGTCGCTGCTGGTACAGCCGGGGACAGTAGTGTTGGAGACCATCAAGGTATAAGTGCCGGGTTCTTCTACGTCTAGGTTGAGCGTATTGGAAAGCGGGCTGCCGCCGGGCCCGGCCCATTCGTAGGCGTATGCTGGCCCTTCAGAACTGCCTGTGCCATCCAAGGTGATCACGGGGTTTAGGCAGGTAATGGTTTGGTCGGGGCCGGCATCCGCTACCGCAGTTGCATCCGACTGGGGCGCCAAAGTATATTGGAGCGTAGCGGAACAGCCATTGATGTCGGTAACGGTAAGGCTGTAGGTGCCTGCCGCCAGGCCGCTGAGGGGGTTGCCGTTTTGGTTGTTGCCCCATTGGTAATTATAGGGCAGGGTGCCTCCTGTGACTTCAACGGACAATTCGCCATCTTCAGAAGAGGCGCAGGAAGGGGCTTGTTCTTCCGTGATGATGATGGCTAAGGGCGATGGCTCGGACACCTCAGCCGACCTAATAACCCGGCAGCTGTTGGCGTCTGTCACTGTGACGCTGTAGTTGCCGGCGGGCAAATTGCAAATTGGGTTGCCAGTTTGTCCATCGGCCCATTGGTAATCGTAGGGAGGGATACCGCCGCTAGCTTGCACCGTGATGCATCCATCAAAACCTCCGGAACAGCTGTTGTCTTGGGCCATGACCTCCGCAGTCAGCCCATCGTCGGTTACCGATACGCTGTCTGTCAGCGTACAGCTGTTGCCGTTTTCCACGGTGACGAAGTAAGTGCCCGTCTCCGTCACGGTGATGCTGCTGGCCGTTGCCCCGTTACTCCACTGATAGTTTGGCGTCCCGGTGGTGTTGGTGGCCACCGGGGCCAATTCAGCGGTATCCGCGCACAGGGGTTGAGGTTCAAGCGGGAAGAACACCTCAAAGCTATCCGCAAAAATCGTAAAAGCGGTCGTGTCCGAGCACCCCAGGCTATCGATTACAATTAAATTGGAGGGGAAAACGAAATCCCCCAGCGGGCTGATCTGGGCGGTCTGCCCCGCGACGGTGCCGTTCCAGGCGTAGGTGTAGGGGGGCGTGCCACCGTTGACGGTGGCGCTGACGGTGGCGAGGTCGAAGGGGTCGCAGAGGGTGATGTCGTCTATGGGGGCGGCGGCAGGGGCATCCGTCGGGAGGACAGTAACGGAGTCCGTGCTGGATAGCCCATCCGGACTAGTGACCGTCAGGCTGTACTGCTGTGGGGAAGCGGGGAGTACGGTGATGTTTTCTGTGGTGTCCCCGGTACTCCAGGCGTAGGTGGGATTGTTGCCGGCGCAGCTTAGCTCGGGGGCGATGAGCACGCTGTCGGCGCAGGTGTAGAGGGTGTCGGGCATTTCTATTACAGGGCTGTCGTTGAAAATGACGAGGATGTCATCCTCCAGCACGCAGCCGGAATTGCCGCTTTCGGTGAGGGTGAGACTGTAGGTGCCGGATGTAGTAGTTGTTATTACAGAGGTATCGGCGGAAAAGCCATCTGGACCGGCCCATTCGTACTCGTAATTGCCGAGGGTGCCTTGGACTTGGAAGCAGAGTTCGAATAGGGTGGAGTTGTCGGGTAATGAAACTGCTGATAAAGTGGGGTCTATCCATAAGCATTCAATGATGCCAGCTTCTGAGTTTGAAGAAACAATAGCAGGAGAAAACTGAGGTAATGTAAAGTTAAAGTTGACTAATGATTGAAGCTTTAAGTGGTTAGGGTTAAATCTGATATTGAATGCCATTCCCAGTATATTTTCAAAATTATCCACCAAAACAGGTACGCAAACCGTTTCACCAGCACTTGCTTGTGCTGAACCCATATATAGCTGCAAGGCATCAGGATTGCTAGGAGGGTTGCTAGAAGGAGGGTTAACTCCTATGTAGCCAGGCATGGTCTCAGTCTCAACTGTATATTCATTGATGTCTACAAACTCTATTATTATTCCTTCGGGCTCGGATGAAAAGAAAATCGAAGTAGCCTCCGCCACTTCATTTCCTAGCGTCAACGTCTCATCCTCACAATACAGCGTCGTATCCCCCCCCAAATCCAGCTCCATCAGCCCCGTAAGTGTAACGCTCTCCACGGAAGTACACCCATCAGCATCAGTGACGGTGACTTCGTAATCGCCTATGCCTAGGTCCGACCGGGTATCTTCGCTTACCCCGTCAGACCAAGTGTAATTGATGGGCGGGGGGGCACCCGTCACAGCTACCGTCAGCGCGCCATTTTGGACGCTTTCGCAAGTCGGGTGGGTGGGCAGGAGCTCAACCGAAAAGCTGTCGCACTGTCCGTAGACAACAGAAGAGAGGCTGGTTAGCCAGCCGGCGAGGAACAATAAAGCAGCGGTACGCATCATAGGTCTTGATTTAACAGGGGCTTGCCCTCATGGGATAATCTTGTACGCTACAAAAATTGGGGAAATAATTGGGGGTGGCAAACACATTTTTTGTAGTTTGTAGAAAACAAATAAGTAAATTAGAGCAGTTAAGTACTTTAAATGCAAGAAAAAGGAGTTTATTTGTAGAGTACAGTACGTACCTACGGCACGATAGGTATTGATGGTATTGGTGTTACCGATAGGGCGTCCCTGACGGGACGGTCTCTGAGTGTCAGAGGGAATCTCCATTTCAAGCTGTTATTTGTAGAGTACAGTACGTACCTACGGCACGATAGGTATTGATGGTATTTGGTGTTACCGATAGGGCGTCCCTGACGGGACGGTCTCTGAGTGTCAGAGGGAATCTCCATTTCAAGCTGTTATTTGTAGAATAAAGGCGGGAAATGAAAGACTTGACAAGTTTCCCGAGCGGGACCAAAGCCCATGTGGTGAAGGACACCGTTAACTGATCATTTAATTCAGATACATTTGCTTGGCAGCCAGGCAGGTATAGCTCGACAGTATAGTCGGATCCGGTGTTCCTTCACCACTTGTCAAGTCTAAGGCAAACGAGCGGGACCAAAGCCCTTGTGGTGAAGGACACCGTTAACTGATCATTTAATTCAGATACATTTGCTTGGCAGCCAGGCAGGTATAGCTCAACAGCATAGTCGGATACGGTGTTCCTTCACCACTTGTCAAGTCTAAGAAAGCAAAAAAGCAAAGATATGGCTGATAAACCGCCCTACCTCCACCAGCTCATCGCCACACTGACGCCAAGCGAGCGCCGGGCAGCCGCCGACTGGCTAGCCTCCCCCTACCATCAGCAGCGGGAAGATTGCCGGGCGTTGTTTGCTTATTTGGCGGAAGCTCTCGACCAAGGGGAGCAGCCGAGCCGGGCGGATTGCTGGGCGGCCGTTTTCCCGGGCCAAGCCTTCGATGACCAGCAGATGCGGCTGGTGATGAGCTACCTCAACTGCCGCCTGGAAGCCTTTTTGCAGCAGCAGGAGCTGGAAGCCCAACCGGAGCAATACCAGCATTTGCTCTTGGCGGCGTACCGCAAGCGGGGGCTAGACCGGCATTTTGCGAAAGCGCAGAAAAAACTGGAAAAGCAGCGGGCGAAAACCAAGATGCCACCGCCCGAAGGCTTTCTGCAAGGGTTTTGGTTTGAACAAGAGATCTACCGGCAGCAGTCGAAGGCCGGGCGTACGAAGGCCCTGAACCTGCAGGAGCAGCAAGACCAATTGACCTTGGCTTTTTTGGGGCATCAATTGCGCCTGGGTTGTTACTTGTTGGCGCATGAGTCGGTGTACAAAGCGAGCTACGAGATTCCCATGCAAGACGCCTGGCTGGCGTTGGCCCATGAGGCCCCTTACTGCGATCAGCCGGGGGTAGCCGTTTACCTGCATTGCTTTCTTATGCTGAGGGAGCCGGAAGAAGACCGCCATTTCATCGCTTTCCGGGAGCAATTGTTTGCCGTCACGGCCCATTTTCCGAAGGGAGAACTACGTGATTTGTACCTGCTGGCGATCAATTTTTGCATCCGGCGCATCAACCAAACGGAGGAGCATTATCTGCAAGAAGCATTGGAGCTCTACCAAAAGGGGCTAGAGACCAAGCTGCTGCTGGAAGAAGGCTGGCTGTCCCGCTTTACCTACAATAATGTGGTGGGGATTGCCCTGCGCCTGCAAGCGTATGATTGGGTCGCGCGCTTCCTGCACAAGTACCGGCCATTGCTCAAACCGGAGCAGCGCGAAGCCGCTTTTAGTCTCAATGCCGCCCGGCTAGCTTTTGTGAAGGGGCAATTCCGGGAGACTTTAGGGCATTTGCAATCGGCTGACTACCGAGATTTTATCAACAGTATGGTGGCCAAAACCTTGCAACTCAAGGTATACTACGAATTGGGTGAATACGACCTGCTGGAGGCCCACCTGCGCAACATGCGGACTTTCCTGCGCCGCAAGCGCAAGATGAGCTACCACCAGCAAAACTACCGCAACATCGTGCAGTTGACGCAGCGGTTGACCGCCTTGGCCCCTATGGACAAAACCGGGCAAGAGCGCCTACGCGCCGATTTGCAATCCACAGAGCCGCTGACCGAGCGGGGCTGGCTGCTGGAAAAATTGGAGGAATGCTAGAGGAGTTACCAAAATCACGCGCCAATCCGTAAATTTGACAGATATTGCTTAAAACCGGTGCGGCTTCTCAGCTTGCATTCAAACCCAAAACAATGAAAAAGATTCAAATCGCATTATTGCTCTGCCTGTTCAGCACGGCGGCGCTTCAAGCCCAGAAAGCCTTCAGAGGCACTATGACATTCACCTACGAGATAAGCGAGGAAGGCGCGGAGCAAATGAAAGCGTTTATGCCGGAGGGCATGGTGGTGAAATACGGGGATAACAAGATGGCAACCGAAATGAAAGGCGGCATGTTGTCGGCCATGATGGGCCGGATTATTGTCAACGCTGGGGAAGCGTACGTCGTCAAAGACAGCGATCAGGCGGTCTACGTGATGGACGAGGAAGACAAGGAGGGCGCAAAAGAAGCGGTGGAAAACCAGCCCAAAGCGACAAAAGTAGACGGCGAGACCAAAGAAATTCTGGGCTATACCTGCCAAAAGTACCTGTTTACCATGAAGCAGGATGGCCAGCAAATTGAGCAAGTGGTCTGGGCGACCGATGCATTCAAAGCCCCGGATATGAAATTGCCCAGTCAGCAGGGCAGCATGGGCAGCGGTATGCTGAGCATGGGAGGGATAGACGCTATGCCGCTGCAAGTGGACATTGCCATGCCGAATATGCCGGTGACGATAGTGCTGAAAGCTACCGAAATGGTAGAAGGTGAAGTGCCGGACGAAGCCTTTGCTAAGCCCGACGGCTACGAAGAGAAACCATTTTCTGAAATGATGAAATAAGCCTGTTATGAGAGCCTTGCCCTTATTCTTGTTAACCAGCATAGCTTTGATGTGCGGCTGTGGCGAAGCGCCGCCCGCCATTGAGGTCTCTGACACCATCGCCAAAGAAGTGTATACCAAGCTGCAAGAGCAGCTCATCATGGCCGAGCCCGGCGATGTGGTCGACATCCCGGAAGGTACTTTTGAGTTTGACCGGCCGCTTTCGAT
>JAAAOU010000490.1 GCA_009908745.1 Bacteroidota bacterium | reverse complement strand
GGCGCTTGCGTTGCCAGAGCCGCAATTGGTTTTCTGCCGTTGGCCCTTGCAGCCGTACGCCCAGCTGTTCTAGATACTGCCGTTCCGGTTCGTACCAACGGGAAAAAAAGTGTTCGGCTTCTCCTTGCGTGAAATTCCACCAGATCAATTCAGGCACCGGGCCGCAAACCGCCCCGGCCTGACTGGTGTAAGGTAAAAAGCCGCACTCGCGCTTGCGCAGCTGCACGGGCGCGGGCTCGTAGATGGTGCGGACGATGCGTTCCAGCTCCAAGTTGCTGAGCCGTTCTTCGGGCAGGGCTTCGAGCAGTTCTTTGATGCGGCGGGCTTGCTGATGCAAAATGAGCAGAGAGTTGTTGCTTTCCTCTTCAAAGCATTCCTTGGCCCAAGTGGAAAGGTAGTCGTACACCGCGACGGCCTCCGATTTGGGCACCCGGCTGCTGATGTCGTAGCGGGTGCGGTTGAACCAAAAGTTATATTGAAAACGGATACGGTCTATATGCGGGCTCTGCTCCACTTCGTCGAAGTAGCGGGCAATCATGCGGCGCCAGTTGTCGCTGCCGATGCCTGGGCTTTGGGCCATCTCCTCGGCGATGCGGTTGGCCAATTCCCGCTCTAGCGGTTTCACCGAAAGGGAGACGAACTCCATGATCTTGTACGGGTCGATGGGTTTCCAGAGGAACACGGTGACTAGCTTGAGGACTTGCAGGGTGGGGCGGGCCAGGGAGGCGGACAGCAGGCCGAGGCTCGGCAAGCCTTCTAGCTCTAGAGCGTGCCCAAGGGCCCGGCATTTGTCTTCGATCAGCATTGCGGGGCGGTAGTTGGGGGTGCGGCGCAGCAGCTGTGCCAGATAGAGGGCCAAGCTGCTGTCTCGCTGCCCCCGGAGCAAAAGCAGGGAGCCATCTCCTTGCAGTGTCACTTTGGATGCGTCACCTGTCTGCATCGCCTGCTGAAAACGGGCCAGGTCAGTATCACCCAAAATATGCCGCTCGGGTTGTTGTTGAATCGCCACGCCCAATTGACGCAGCTGGTCCATCAGACGGCGGTAGTGGGGCGGCAGCAGTTCTGCCGGTTCAATAGGGGTGATGGCCGTTACCGTGATGTGACGCTGCCCCAGCTTTTGTTGCACCAGGTGGAAACGGTCGGCAAAGCCCGGTGAAAGGGTCAGCCGTTGGTCAGCAAAGCATTGCTCTACTTCGGCTATAGCCCGCAGGCGCGGCGGCGTGTCGAGTTGCAGCGCAAAATCCCAGCCGGCGAGCAGCAGTTCGTCGCGGCGCTGCAATAAATTAGTAGCCGTGGCGAATTGGTCGGCGGCGAAGGCCCGAGCAAAGAAGGCTTCCGGCTGTTCTTCCAGGTACAACCGCAGCGCTTGCCGGTATTCTTCGATACGCAAGTAGTCGTTGTCTTTCGGTTGGCCCGCCAAGCCGAGCTGGCCTTCTAGCGTTTGCAGCAGCCCCTGCGGCCCGCAGTGGAGGAGCCCGCCGCTGTTGGCCGGGGGCATGGGCAAAGGCTGTTCGTCGAGCGACATGCCAAAGATGAGCTTCATAAATCTGCTTTAGTGACCCTCCAATTTACACAATTTGTTTGGATTGGCAACATTCAGGTAAAATCGTTACCTTTGAATACAATTAGCGAAGCACAACAACGACTCCGGATGAGGCAATTTTTATTGACGCTTTCGATTTATTGGGCTTTCCTGCTTACGGCGGGCGCCCAAATTTCGTTAACCAACGACCGTTTCCCCTCACAAGGGGACACTTTGATTGATGCGGTGGACAATATGCCGACGGGCATTGACCTGCTCACTCCCGGGCCCGGCCGCTCGTGGAGTTTCATGAGCCTGCAGGCCCCTTTTTCCCGCAGCGAGCAACTGCGCCCCGCCGAGCAGTTGGAAGGCGGTTTTGCTTTCCCTATGGCCGACTTTGGCATAGAGATGGAGGCGGCCAACAACTTTTTCAACGTAACAGACAGCGAAGTGCAGCTGCTGGGCTTCTACGGTGCGGCACCGGGTGCGCTAGGCTTTGACGGCGTTTTCCGTTTTGACCCGCCGCTGGTCGATCAGCACGCCCCCTTGTCTTACGGCGACAACTTTGATACGGAGAGCAATGTGTTTTTTGCCATCGCCGCCGAAGACCTGCCCGACGGTATTTTTGACCAATTGCCGGTAAGCCCGGACAGCATCCGTTTGCGTATCAACCAAGACCGTACGGATGAGGTAGACGCCTGGGGCACCTTGATGCTGCCGGGGGGCATCTACGACGTACTGCGGGAAAAGCGGACGGATATCCGCAACCTGCGGGTGGAGGTCCGGGTGGGGCTGTTCCCCTGGACGGATGTGACCGACATCCTCATCAATCAGATCGGCTTGGATGGTTTGGGGCAAGATACTACCGTTTCTTACCGCTTCATGGCAGAAGAAGCTATAGCTCCGGTCGCTGAAGTCTTCGTGGATGACCAAGGCACGCCCAACCGCGTGCGGTTCAAAGTCAACGAGACGGTTACCAATTTGCAGCAGCGGGACCGGGAAGAGCCTAGTGTATACGCTTATCCCAACCCTACCATTATCAATGTGCGCTTTGAGTTTACAGACTTGCCAAGGGATACGTATACCCTGCGGATATTCAATATACTTGGGGTAGAAGAATGGTCGCGCCGTTTTGACCTTGCCGGCCACCATATTGAAAAGTTGAATGTTTCTTTTTTGACAAAAGGCACTTACCTTTACAGCCTTTCTGACAGCCAAGGCCGCACCTTAGTGACCCGCCGTTTGGTAGTGGTCCGGCCATAATCTTTTAACCTTTTGATGATGATGAAATTTTTGGGTTGGATGAGCCTGCTTGCGCTGCTAGCTATGAGTTGCGGCGATAGCGCCGAAAGTACTGAGGCCGAATCCGAAACCGCGGGCAGCAATGATTCCACTGCAGCGGAGGCTTCCGCCGGGGAGCGCAAGTACCCTAGCGTACCCTTGGATACCTTGAAGATGCTGTACGAGCAATGCGACTACATCGACTACGTTTTCTACTACACCAACTTTAGTGTCAATCAGAGCGATCCGCAGGCGATCCGTTCGGCACTTTCGCATATCGCCGAGGAGGTGCCGGTGATCAAGCCTTCCTGCCAGCCCGTCGGTCGCCTGTTCTATCAGGTAGAGGGCGAAAACCGGCTGGTGGCGGACTTGTACTTCAACCAAGACGCCGGCTGCATATACTATATCTTCCTGGAAGAAGGCAAGCCGGTCTACGCCAACAAGCTGATGCCATCGGGGATCAATTTCATGAATAATTTGCTCGAGCGTGCCAAAAGTATGAATGCCCAATGAGCGCTCCGCTGTTTGCCGTCATCGATCTAGGCACCAATACGTTTCACTTGCTGATTGCCCGCCGCTATGAGGAGGGGCAGATTGAGGACGTCTACCGCGAACGGCGTTTCGTAAGGTTAGCAGAAAACGGTATTGAGGCTATCGGCCCGGCACCTTACCAACGGGCATTACGCACCCTTAAGGACTACCGCCGGATCATCGACGAGCATGGTATACCAGCGGCTCAGGTACTCGCTTTTGGTACGGCTGCTATGCGTACCGCCTCCAACGGGCAGGCGTTGATGCAAGAAGTAGCCGAAAAGATTGGGCTAAACATCCGCTTGATTGACGGCGATGAAGAGGCCCGTTTGATTCACCAAGGGGTTTCCTTGGCGGTCCCGCCTTCTGCGGCTTACCAGCTGATTATGGATATTGGTGGCGGTAGCGTGGAATTCATCATTGCCAACCGCCATGGTGTGCAGTGGGCACGGAGCTTTCCGGTGGGCGTGGCGGTGCTCTTCCGCGATTTTCACCGTACAGAGCCTATCGCGGCGGCAGAAGTGGAGCATTTGCAGGCTTTTTTGCAGGAAGCGTTGTCGCCTGTGCGTACCGCTTTGCAAGCACAGCCGTGCAAGGATTTGGTGGGCTCATCCGGCACCTTTGATATTCTAGAGCAATTTCTCGGCCCACAGCGCAAGCAGCAACACTACGCCGAGGTACCCGTGGAAGCGTTCCTGCCATTTTACCAAGAAATACGAGCGATGGACAAAACGCAGCGCCATCAGCTGCCGAATATGCCGAAGACGAGGGCCGAAATGCTCGTCGTGGCCCTCGTCTTGGTGGATGTGGTCATGGATATGGCGGGCACGGAGCGGATTATCGTATCCGACTACGCCATGAAAGAAGGCATGATACGCGAAATGCCTGTATAGCCGCCTCGCTATTTGTCGTCTCCGTAAAAAGCAATGATACGGTCTGCCAAAGCCAGCCCGATATTGGCCTGTGCTTCTTGTGTAGCCGCGCCGATGTGCGGGGAGCAGGAAACGAGCGGGTGCTCCAGCAATTCCTGCCGGGGCGAGGGCTCGTCTTCGTATACATCGAGGGCAGCGCCCCGCAGTTTGCCGCTGTTGAGGGCCTTGAGCAGCGCCTCTTCGCCGATCGCGCCGCCCCGGGCGGTATTGATGAGGACGGCACCGTCTTTCATTTGCTCAATTTCCTCCTCGCCGATGATGGGCTTGCCTCCATCAAAAGGGACGTGTATGGTTAGGAAATCAGAATTGGCGAGTACCTCTTCCCACTCGTAGGTGTCAAGGTGGACGGAAAGGCGCACATTGCCGGAATTGTAGACATCAATGCCGATATCGGCTTGGTCGACCACGAGGTCCACCGGCATCACTTTCATACCCAGGCCCACGCCGATGCGGGCGACTTCTTGGCCGATGCGGCCGAAACCGACGATGCCCAAGGTGCGGTTGTGCAATTGTATGCCTTCGGAATAACGCTTTTTGAGTGCTTTGAAGGCCGTGTTGCCGGTAGCAGGCATATCGCGGTGTGCTTGCTGCAGGAAACGGCAGAGGGAGAACATGTGGGCAAAGACGAGCTCCGCTACCGATTTGGAGGAGGCCGCGGGGGTGCTCATCACCGTGATCCCTTTTTCTCGGGCGTACGCTACGTCGATATTGTCCAGGCCGACGCCGGCGCGGGCGATGATTTTCAGCTTAGGGCATTGGTCGATGAGTTCCTTGCGGATTTTGGTTGCGCTGCGCACAATCACTACATCGTAGTCGGGTAGCACCTCGGGCAGTCTTTCCTGTGGCACCCGCTCGGTATCTACTTCGTACCCGGCTTCGTGAAGCAGGGTCATACCATCGGTCTGCAATCCATCATTCGCCAAAATCTTAATCATCTTCTGTGTAGGTTTATTATGATAAGGCAGTGTGTGTTAGGTCTCGTAGGCTTCTTAGCGATTATTAGTTATCTACTTTTCGGCCGTATATCGGGAAGTTCGCACCGGTATAATGGCTGAAGGGCTTGTTGCTCGTGATTTCAAAAGTATAGCGTTTCATGAAGGTCTTCAAAAAGGCCGCAAGCTCCACCTCGTCGATGTTGCGAGAGTCGGGCCGCAGCAAATACCCCATATGGCTGATGCTGCCGTCCGGGTTCCAAAAGGCGTGCAACCAGATTTTGATGCCGTCGATGTCAAACTTGATTTTGTTGGCGTAGCGCTCCATTTCTTCCATCATGCTCATCCAGTTGGTGAACGCTTCCTGTGTATTGTAGTCGGTTACTTCCAGCAGCGTTTGGCTGTACTGCTCTTTCAGTGTTTCGTAGGCTTGCTCCTGCTCGCCAAGCATGAATACGGCAGGCAATTCATCAGATTGGGCCAGCAGGGGGCTAGCGGAAAAGATTGTTCCCAGCATTAATGCAAAAATGAATTTCATGTTTTTGGTGATTTTGCGGCTCCATGCGCGGAGCCGTTGACAGTTGTTAGGATGAAAAACTACAGATTATGGACAAATCTACTAATATTCGAGCAGCTTCTTGGCAGAACCGCCCTTTAAAATCGGCAGCCCGGCCAGGCGGATTCATCGGTAGAAAGGCAGATATTGTCTATAATACTGTGCGTTCTGCGTTTGAATACCGTATTTTTGAAACATGGTGATTGATGTCGTATTTGCAATTTTTGCTCTGTGGGGGTTTTATCTCGGCTTCGTGCGCGGGATAATCAAGACAGTATTCACCATACTATCGGTGATCTTTGGCTTGATGATTGCCTTTCGTTTTGGGCCGCAAGTCACGGAAATCCTGGAGCAGGCCTTGTCAGACAATGCCCTCATGTTCATTGCGGGCTTTCTGTTGACCTTTGTGCTGACGATGCTCATCATCCGGCTTTTCGCCCGGGTGCTGGAAGGGGCGCTGGAGACGGCCAACATCAATTTTATCAACCAAATCATTGGCGGGGCTTTCATGGCGGCACTGACCATTCTGCTTTACAGTGTGCTGCTGTGGTTTGGCGACCGCTCCCACTTGATTGATGAAAAGACCAAGGACGAATCCGCCACTTACGCCTATCTGGAGCAATACCCGGAGCTGATCTGGGAATGGGGCGGTAAAGCCCGGCCTATCATTGAGGACTTCTGGGATCATTCCATTGAGTTTATGGACCGCCTGGAAGACGCGCAGATGGAACGGCGGGAGTCCGATCCGGTTATCTACGATATGCCGGATGAAGAAGAAGACGATCGCGGCCAGCCTCGTCGTTAATCCCCAATATTCCCCATTTCCACGCCTTCCGAGTACGCCACATGTATTTTGTTTTCGTAGAAGGCCCGCTTGATGCGCTGGTAGACCTCAAAGGTGACTTCCCAAAAATCATCCGGGATGACGTACGGCCGCACGGCGATCACGATATTGTGGCTGTCGTAAGCCTCTATGCCCACTTCGGGCGCGGGGGTGTCGAGTACCTTGTGGATAGCCTGCAGTTCCTTCATGATGATATCCCTCACCTTCGGATAGCTTTCGCTGTAGGGCATAGTGACGTTCAGCTCCATGCGGATGTGCCCGCGTTTGGAGTAGTTGGTCACGATGTTGTCTACCACCTGCCCATTGGGTATGATGAGTGTTTTTGCTCCCGGCGTCACCATGATGGTATTGAAAATCTGGATTTCCTCCACCTGCCCGAACTTGTCGTCCACGTCTATCCAATCACCTACCTTGTAGGGCCGGAACAACAGGATGATAATGCCGGCTGCGAAGTTGGCTAAACTCCCCTGCAGGGCCAATCCTACGGCAAAGCCCGCTGCGGCCAGTACGGCCATAAAAGCCGTGATTTCTACGCCTACCAAGCTGATGGCGGAGAAAACGATCAGCACTTTGAGCGATACACTGGCGAGGGAAGAGAGGAAAGGCAAGAGGTTGTCGCTGATGCCGGCTTTGCGCATAGCCTGCGTCAGGCCTTTCGTCAGCCGGCCCACGATTTTGAAGCCGAGCCATAATACGAGCGCTGCCAAGAGGACTTTTGGCAGGTAGGCGATGGCCATATTCAGCCCGGTTTCGAGTAATGATTCTAGTTGATCCATTTTGGCTGTGATTTAGCGATGCCGGCAAAGATATACTCCCCTCGGGCACAATAAGTGATTTTTGTCTTTTTCTTTTTGCGCCCTGCAGCATCAAAAATGCTCGCCGTAGCTCAGGCTATGCCTGTGCTTTTTGCTCCCACAGGCCACAAAAATAAAGTCGTCAAAATTTCACCTCTCGTGACCGAGGGGAGTATAGTCAATTGTCCAATAATCCGGCCAGCCGCTCCGCTATCATCATGGCGGGGGCGTTGGTGTTGCCCCGCACGATAATCGGCATGATGCTCGCGTCTGCCACCCGCAACCCTTTGATACCGTGCACCCGGAGTTGCGGATCGACCACCGCCTGCGCGTCGCGGCCCATTTTGCAGGTACCAACCGGGTGGTATAAGGTCTGTGCCCATTCGCACAAATAGTCTCTGAGGGCTTCTTCTTCCTTGACTTCGGGTGACGGCATGAAGCGTTTCTGCCGGTAGGGTTGGAAAGCGGCTTGCGCCAAAATGCGCTCGGTGATGCGAAAACCACGCAGCAAGGTCTCCAAATCCCGTTCATCGCTCAGGTACTGCGGGTCAATCTGTACTTTGTCTCTCGGGTCAGCGGAAGCCAAGCGGACCTCGCCGCGGCTGTAGGGACAGATCAAGGTGGTGCCTAGCCCCATGCCATTGCCGCGCTTCGGGTTGTCAAAGCCGTGCCGCAGGAAGTAGCCGGGGGCAAAGTGCCACTGCAGGTCAGGAGCCTGCAAGCCATGCAGGGTACGCAGAAACCCGCCGCACTCGGCCACATTGGACGTCAGCAAGCCCCGCTTCCGGAGCAGAAACCGCAAGAGGTGCTTCACCGAGTAAGGGAACCGCTCTAGGCTGTCCAGCGTATCCTTATGGCTACTGTGGTAAACGGCACCCGCCAGCAAGTGGTCTTGCAGGTTTTTACCCACCCCCGGCAAATGGTGCGCTACCTGTATACCGTGCTGCCGCAACTGCTGCCCCGCCCCTATGCCAGACAGCATTAGCAACTGAGGGCTGTTGAAACTGCCGGCGCACAGTATGACTTCCCGGGCAGCGCTGGCTTTTGTCACCGAACCGCCGCGCTCGTAAGCCACGCCTACCGCTTGGCGCCCCTGCAGCGTAATACGGTGCACCGTAGCTTCCGTCAACAGCTCGAGGTTAGGCCGGTGCAGCACTGGCTTCAGAAAAGCATCCGCTGCGCTACACCGCCGACCGTTGCTTTGTGTGAGCTGGTAAAAGCCAAAGCCTTCTTGCCGCTCGCCGTTGAAGTCTGGATTCAGTGGGTAGCCTGCCTGATTGGCGGCTTGCAGCAGGGCTTTGCTCAGGGCGTGCCGGCTGCGGCTTGGGCTGACGGCCAGTTCGCCATCGGTACCGTGGTAATCGTCTTGAAACTCCAAATTTTGCTCGAAGCGCCGGAAGAGCGGCAGGACCTCCTCGTAGCGCCAGCCTTCGTTCCCCAGTTCGGCCCAGCCATCGTAGTCCGCCCGGTGGCCGCGGATGTATATCATCGCGTTGATACTGCTGCTGCCGCCCAATACTTTGCCCCTAGGCTGGTAGAGTTCCCGGTTATTCATCTGCGGTTGCGGTACGGAATCGTAGTTCCAGTCCTCTGCTTGCCGGAAGAGCTTGCTGAAGGCAGCAGGGATAGGGATGTTGGGATTGCGGTCTTCGCCGCCGGCTTCCAAGAGCAGTACGTTGCAGTTGGGGTCGGCAGATAAGCGGTTGGCCAGCAGGCAGCCCGCCGAGCCCGCGCCGACAATAATGTAGTCGTAGGGCATTTGAAAGTCGCTTTGGTTAGGGGCTGCCAAAATAGCGAATTTTCGCCAGCAACTGCACCTTCCCTTCTACAATTTGGATGCGCCCTACCGCAAAAGGGCGGAGATTCGGGCTGATAATTGCCCACCAAGCGCGTTGATAAAAGTCATTAAGCTATTTGACCTAGATCACAGAAGAAAGATTCGCGGCCCCTTTACTTTGTATCCAGATTCAATGACGAACAAAAAACAACATCATATGCCGAGCAAGTTTCACAACCGCTGTCCCTGAACAGCAGAGCCCATCCCGGCAAGTTTTTTTGCCTTATTACATGAATTCATGTTCATGTATCCTTACAACCTTATTGATTGAGAACCGAACGACAATTTTAAAATAAACAGAACCATGAAAGTAGAACAAATATATACCGGATGCCTAGCGGAAGCCGCCTACTACATTGAGAGCAAGGGCGAAGCTGTAATCATTGACCCGCTACGCGAAACTGACCCTTACGTTGAGCGTGCCGAATCCGATGGCGCACGCATTAAGTATGTGCTGGAAACGCACTTCCACGCCGACTTCGTCTCTGGCCACTTGGATTTGGCTAACAAGACCGGCGCGACTATCGTGTTCGGCCCGACTGCCCAGCCAGAATTCGAGGCCTACACGGCCAAGGACGGCGAGGAGCTGAAGGTTGGAGATGTGACGATAAAGGTACTGCACACGCCTGGCCACACCATGGAGTCTTCCACTTACCTGCTGCTCGACGAGGACGGCAAGGAGTACGCGATCTTCACAGGTGACACCCTCTTCCTGGGTGATGTAGGCCGCCCGGACCTGGCGGTAAAAACCGACTTGAGCCGCGAAGACTTGGCAGGCCATCTGTACGACAGCCTGCGCAACAAGATCATGCCGCTGTCTGATGACGTAATCGTATACCCGGGCCACGGTGCCGGCTCTGCTTGCGGCAAGAAGATGAGCTCCGAGACTTGGGGCTACCTGGGCGATCAGAAGAAAACGAACTACGCCCTGCAGCCTATGACCCGCGAGGAATTTGTGAAGGAAGTGACCGAAGGTTTGGTGGCACCTCCGCAGTATTTCCCGAAGAACGCGGTCATGAACAAGTCGGGCTACCAGTCTATCGACGACGTGCTGGAGCGTGGCTTGAACCCACTGAGTGTACGGGCGTTCAAAGCCGCTTGGGCAGAAGAGGAAGCGCTGGTGATCGATACCCGGCATCAGGATGATTTCGCCAAAGGGTTCCTCCCCGGCTCTATCTTCATCGGTATTGACGACAACTTTGCGATGTGGGTAGGTGCGCTGATCACAGACTTGCAGATTCCGATCCTGTTCGTAGCCGACGAGGGCCGCGAGAAGGAGATTGTTACCCGCTTGGCACGCGTAGGCTACGACAACCCCGTTGGCTATCTGGAAGGCGGGTTTGACGCTTGGAAAGCCGCTGGTGAGGATGTAGATACTATAGAGGAAATCACAGCGGAAGAGCTGGCTAACAAATTTGACAAGGAAGGCATGAACGTGCTGGACGTACGCAAGGCCAGCGAATACAATGCGCAGCATGTCATTGGCGCGCAGAACTTCCCGCTTGACTTCATCAACCAGAACATGAGTGAAGTGGACCGTAACAAGAAGTACTTCCTGCACTGTGCGGGTGGGTACCGCTCTATGATCACGGCTTCTATCCTGAAGTCGCGCGGTTTCGAGCAGGTCGTCAATATCAAGGGCGGCTACAAGGCGCTGGTGGAGACGGATCTCCCGATGACGGAGTTTGAAGAGCAGATTACGGAGCTGTAAGGCTTACTACTGCATAACTGAAGGGTCCCGAATCTTGGCTGTGGCTGGGGTTCGGGATTTTTTTTGAAGTTGGGAAGGTTGGAAGGTTGGAAGGTTTGAAGGTTGGGAAAGTTGAAAGGTTGGGAAAGTTGGAAGGTTGGAAGGTTAGGAAAGTTGAAAGGTTGGGAAAGTTGAAAGGTTAGCTGACCGGCTAGCAACTTTACAACTCTTTAACCTTCCAACTTTTTAACGGTCCGGGTTGGGCGCCAAGGGGCACGAAGACCGTTTTGGCTATGCCAAAACCGTATACGACACGCTTGCATTCGTGCTCGTAGGCCCTTGACAAGCGCAGCTTCGTCAGGGGCGACACAATACGCTAGGCAGGCGCTACGTAAGGTTAGCCACGAATTACACGAAGGGGCACGAAGCCGTTTTGGCTGTGCCAAAACCCACACACGGCACGCTCGCATTCGTGAAAATTCGTGCCATTCGTGGCGATAAAATACGTCGTACAAGCGCAGCTTCGTCAGGAGGCATTCGTGTATGTAG
>JAAAOU010000174.1 GCA_009908745.1 Bacteroidota bacterium | reverse complement strand
GAATCTGGTAGCCAAAGGTATCAGAGCCGCTCTCCGGCGGAAGCGCCGCCGTATCTACCTGTGCATTGGCATTGACCGTGGCGCTGAGCAAGGTGGCCTGCACGAGGCGGCAGCGGAGAGGCGTGGAAATTGTGGTACTGTCCGGATCGCCATTGAAAGCGCTGAGGCGCGTGAAAGGGGTGCCGCGTTCCAGCAACAGGCCGGTGGACAACCCACTTAAATCAAGATTGGCAAATACCCAGTCTTGGGTGTAATGTCCGGGGGGGGGACGTATCTATAGTCTGCTGCGCGCAGAGCGTGGATGCTGCTAGGGTTAATACGCCGAGCAGAAAATTTCTGAAAATAGCGGTTAGTCGCATTTCATAAAGGTTGAAATAGGTTAATTAATAGGCCCATTTGTAGTCGAAACGGCCGTCGGTGATAAAGAGCGTATCGCCACACTTTTCATGCACCAGGGTGCACTGAAAGGTGCCGGAGACAATGAATTCCTGAGTGTCGAGGTTTAGGATTTCTACCCAATTGTCGGCATTATTTAGTAAAAAATATTGATCTGCGACATCTTGGCATTCCAATTCGAAATCGTTGTGAGTCGCTCTACTGAGTGGATAAGTCCCCTCACTATCAATATAAGCCGATATAGAAATCCGATCATCGAACCCTTCACATTCTCTACCTGCGGCCAACTGAAAAATCTTATAAACCGGGTGCCATTCTCCAGTAAGGCTACTTGCTTTCAGGTTGCCTCCACAGCGCTGCCAGTTCACCCCATTGATTTTGCAGGCGAAGGTGCCCTCTCCGGTCGTGGTGATGGGCGGCAGCTCGTCGGGCTGTGCGATGGAGGCTTCGTCGGTCTTGAAGAGTGGCTTGTCGCAGCCGCCCCACAGCAGGGGCACGGCGAGCAGCCAGGTGAGGAGTAGGAATTTGTTTTTCATAAGCGTATGGATTTTGTCCCAGGCTACGACGTAGGTAGAACCCACGCCAAGCGGTGGCAATTAAGGTAAAACGTAAAACAGCGTAATATGAAACACCTGTTCAACAATTTCCTGAACGATAAACGGGTATACAGCTTAGCCGTTGCGTACTAGCATCGCGTGATGGACGAAGTGGCTAGCCCCCATGGCCTTGCCTATACCCAAACCATAAATACCCGCTTCCCCTCCGCTTTTATCCAGCCCTGCGGCTGTTCCGTGGATTTACGCGGAGCGAAAACGACTAAGTACCCTTCGTCCAGCCCTTGACGGTCGAGGTAGTCCGACAGCTGAGCCAAGCCGGCTTGATGCGCTTTGGGGCCGTACCAACGTTTCAGCTCGATGACGTACTTAAACTGATTGTAAGTGACTACCACATCTAGGCGCTTCTCTTCGGAGATTTGCACTTCTTTGAAGTCATACCCTTTGCCATTGATGATGGGCTTGAGGAAAGCCAAGAAGACCAACCGCCACTCCCGCTCCAAGAAGTTGGTATCCCGTTCGCTGTACTGCTCTTTGAGGTATTGCTGGAACTTGAGCAAAACCCGTTCCAAGTCTAACTGCCCGCCTTCTTTAGTGAATTGAGCAGAAGAAGGGCTACGCTGACTGTCCAATTGCTTCCGGTACATGCCAGCAGTCATATAGTTGTAAAGAATCTGAGCATAGATACGGTTATGGACTTTGACACCTCCGTTTTCCCGGAAAATACCATAAAGCCGCCCCAAGCTAATAACGGGTTCATGCTGATCATAGGGGACTTCCGCCCCATTGATGATGATTTCAAAAGCTAGATTATACAGGGGTTGATTGTTTTCCAGATTCTTAATCAGGCTGTCGAAGTTGGTGTTGTTTTCCCGGAGCAGCAGTTGCACCGCCTGCTCAAGCTCGGCATCGCCCAATATCTTTTCTTCTTTCTCTGGCAGGATATCCTCCGCCATGATTTTGCATAATTTACTGACCAGAAACGGATATCCGGAGGTATAATAATAAATACGGTCTGCCATGTTGGCTGCGTTGAGCTCTACTTTTCGCTCCTGCGAGAAATCCTCCAGCATAGGAACGATTTCGGACGGCTGCAGACTCATCTTCACTTTGAAATCAGCAGCAATATTCCAAGGGCTGTTATACTTTTCGGCATCTTCATCCGTGCGGATTTTGGCCTTCAGGCTCTTGATGTCGTGTACACCGGCCAGCACTATGCTATGGAATGTAGCGTGTTGCGGGCTCAGCCGGTTGAGGTACTTGGTGCGCAACATACCCAAGAAGCTGAGGAAGGGCAGGTGGCTGCTGCTGGCGTCCACTTCGTCTATGAGCAAGACCAATTTCTTTTCTGACTGATGCACTAGGAAAGTGATGGTTTTGGACAAAGCAGCCATATCCGATGCCTGATTCACCCGACCCTCCAGCGCTGCGAACAACTCTTCGTCCTGATACTCCAGGGCATCTGCCACCTGCCGCCCTACCATCTGCGCGAAGGCGGAATCCGACTCGTACCACTTGCTGTCTACCCCTTGGAAATTCATCCGGATGGGCAGATAATCTACTCTTGCAGACAGCACGCCCTCCAAGGCAGCCAGCATGGTCGTCTTGCCATACTGACGGGGGCGGTTGATTGTGAAATACTCGCCCTCTTCCACCATGGCCATGACTGCCTCAAGCTTGGCGCTGATATCCGCCATGTAGTGCAGAGCAGGGTAACAGGTGCCGGTAATGTTGAATTTTTTGGGCATGACTACGGGCTTTGTCCCGTTCAAAGATAATAAAATGGTCGAGCACTTTTTTTCTTCAGCCCTAACACACCTGATGCGCCCGAAACTCCGCAAACGCCTTCAGGCTGATCACCTCCCAGTCGGACAGCGCCTGCAGGGCATCCTCCTCGCGCAATGCGGCGATGGAGACCAGCAACTCCCGCTCGTCCTTGAGGTTGAAAGCGTAGTATTCCGGCTGGCCGCCGCGGGGGCGGAAAGAAAAGGCCTCGGCGGCATTACCCCAGACTTCAAAGCCCATTTTGCGGTCGTAGCACAATTTTTGCAGCAGCTGAATATCCCGGTCGGCCGGGTCGATCAGCAGACAAGAAAATGAGCGGTAGTGGGAGCCTTTCAGTAAACCTAGTTCTTGGTAGATGGGTAGACGGTACGCCCCGGAATTGTGGTGCCCACAGAGGATATTGTCGATCAGCACCTGATCCCCGTAGCGGCGGCCCGAGGCAGGCTGCGGGATAGACCGGATGTGCCCTAGGCAGGGCCCTATGCGCTGCACCCACATCACTTCCAGTTGCCCGCCAAAGGACAGCTGCACGGAAGCGGGCTGCCAGCGATCGTTGCGCTTGCTGTACCCAAACTTAGACCACACCCGCCGGGCCAGTTTCCGCTTTTTGAGCGCGGTGGCCGCAATACCGACATCCCACCACGCTTGCCGGTTCTCCACCTGCAGGGCGATCGCCCGCTTGTTGTAATACAGCGCCGGTTTCCACTCCTGCCGGTATTTGTAGATGTGCCCAAGCCGCAGGAAAGGGGCCGCCCAGTCCGGCGCGTCCTTGACGATACGCTTGTATAGCTTCACGGCATTATAGTGGTCCTCGGCAGCTTCGTACTGCCGGGCATCCCTAAATAAGTCTTGTATGTGGCCAGACGGCTCGTTGTGCATGACTCCTCAGTTTCAGTCCCGGGCTTTCGCCCAACAACGGGGCAAAGATAGGGGGGAGCTGGGGTGAATTGCAAGAAATACAGCAACTTATACCGGATAATACCTACTGTTGCCATTCTGCCCGCCGGGCAGGCAACCAAACCTCAGCAGCAACTGTTCCCCTGCAAAAGAAGCTAAAATCATGAAAACTTTACAGTTCAAAACGACCATCAACTGCGGCAACTGCGTACGGGCGGTCACGGGCTTCCTCAGTGACGTAGCCGGCGTAGAGGAATGGAAGGTGGATACCGACCACCCGGACAAAGTACTCACCGTCAAAGGAGAACAAGTACAGGCAGACGCGGTTGTAGAGGCCGTGGAAGACGCCGGCTTCGACATTGAGCCGCAAACCGCATAAATAATCAATGCTTAACCTTGCCTTGACATACAGGTACGAAGAATTACCGACATTTGCAGGGTGAATACAAACGCCTTTGACAGATGGCTGAATGGATAGAATCACTGGGGTACCTAGGCGCTTTTTTGGGTGCTGTGCTGGAAGGCGAGCTTGCTTTTTTGGCTGCCCTGCAAGCCACGAAGTTAGGCTACCTCAACTTTTACTACGTGCTCCTGGCCGTTTTCCTCGGCGCACAGGTGGTCGACTGGTCGTTGTACTTGGCGGGCAAGCACGGCGGGCAAGCTGCTATCGACCGCCGGCCCAAGCTCAAGCCTAAGTTTGCCCAAATGAGCGAGGCGGTGCAGCAACGTTCCACCCTGCTATTGCTGGCGTACCGCTTCATGTACGGCTTCCGCATCGTCCTGCCCACACTCTTTGGTGTCGTCAAGGTATCGGCGCGACGGTTTGCCCTATTCAGCTTCATCAGCACCCTGCTTTGGGTGACGATTATCGGCAACTTAGGGTTCTTTTTCTCCGGCTCGCTGCTTTACGCCCTAGAGCACATCCAAACCTTCCTTCCCTACTTCATCGCTTTTGGCCTGCTGGGCGGCGGGCTCGCTTTCTGGCTGTGGCGGCGTAATGCGTAACCCTGCTACTTTTTATTATATTTGTTAGGAATCAGGAACGGAAACACTCAGTGTGCCAATTTTTACACGCTATACAACGCTTCTGCATTGCCTGAGACTGTGCTGCATGGTCCTAGGTCTTTGTATTGTTTCGATACAGCTACGGGCTCAAAATTACATTGCCGACTACAATACGCTAAGTTACCGAGATGGCATGCAGGGGCAACACCCCCATGAAAGCTTGATCAGCAGCGATGGGCTACTTTATGTACTGACTGACCAAGCCCTCAACCGCTACGATGGCTACCGCTTTCGGGATTACCCGCTCCCCCCCATGCCCTCGAGCGGAGACCCGCGCTATAACTTGCTGGTGGAAGACGCCAAAGGCTTTATTTGGTACGGGTGGACTAAGTACCCGCACTTTGGCACGAAAGTCGGCGATTTAGAGCTTTCGCTGCATATCTTAGACCCCCAAACTGGGGAATCTGCCCCCCTCAGCGATCACTTGGCGCAGTCGCCACCGTTTGAAGAACCTTGCATGCGAAGTATCGATCAATCCGCTGATCAACAAGCGTTGTACATTGGCACCTGCGATGGCAAAGCCTACCGCTACGACTCCGCGGGCTTTCGGCTTCTTTTCCAAACACCTTCGGCAGAAGCTATCGCCAGCGTGCTACCAGCTGAGGGGGCACGCTATTGGGTTGCAGAACCTTACCACTTTAGCCTAGTAGACGCTAACGGCCAGTACCTCAAGCGTATCCGTTTACAATACGGCCCCTCGCAAATAAGCGAGTTGACCCCCCGTTTCATACTGCTCAAGTTCTCATTCCAAACGCGCTACGAAGGCAAGCATTACCGCCAGTTAATTTGGGACAACAAGCAACAAACCCTTTCCCCTTCCCTGCCTTTCCCGCAACGGAAAACCGTAGACGTCGGGCAAGCCTACAGCATTAAGCACGACAGCACCAACGGCTTGTGGCACATGGTATTTGCTGACGATTGGCGGGTCCACGACGCAACCGGCCAGCTCGTCTTCAGTTTAAAGCGCTATTTCCCGGCGCTGAAGGATTTTTACTTTCCGGACCACAGCTTTTCCCTGCAGCAGGACAACGATGGCGTGCTATACGCGACCTTACTCTCTCGCGTGCTGTGCCTTAGCGTGGAACCCTCCCCTTTTTCTACCCTACTCCATCAGCAACAACTTAGTCTACGGGACATTACGCCCGGGCACGGTGATACACTCTGGATAAGCACTTATAAAGGCCTATACGGATATGACAAAGGCGGACAACGTACGTTTCTACAGCATGCCTCCAATGACGCGCCTTGGCTTGGGGCTTACCACCGGCAAGATAGCGCGATTTGGGTGACCAACAACCGTATGAACGTAGAAGTACTTGACCCCCACGCCCGCATGAAGCGAAAAGTACCCATCGTTTATACCAACAGTGACATGAACTACGGCGCTCTAGTCCTGCATGAGGATAGCCGCTCCCAGTTGTGGCTCGGCACCCGAGAAGGCATAAAACGGTACGATACCACCGCCGACACTTTTAAAGATTGCCAACTTTTAAATCGATCCCTGCATCTACAACACCAATCTATCCGGCACATCACCCAAAAGGACAGCCTGCTTTGGACAACGACCAACAGGGGCGTATACAGTTTTACGCTCGACGGGCAAAAGGGAGCGTACCAGTATGTAGATAGTTTGGCAGGCTTCAACGGTATGCACTGGCAGGGTAGGGACAGTTGCTGGCTGGCCAGTATGGGCAAAGGGCTATTGCTGTGGCTACCCAAAACGGGAACGCGACAGTGGTTTACGGCTCAGGAGCACGGGCTGTCCAACAACTACCTGTATGGCGTGTACGCAGACAGCCATGGTAGGTTGTGGCTGCCTTCCAACAAAGGGCTGAGCTGCTTTGACCCCAAGAGCCAGCAAGTAAAAGTATTCGACAAGAAAGCTGGCTTGTTCGGCGACGAATTCAACTACCTGTCGCACTACCAAGCAGCAGACGGCCGCCTGTGGCTAGGTGGGGTCAATGGCCTGATCCATTTCCATCCGGACAGCATAAAAATGCAACAAGAAGCGCACACCCCCTTACACTGCGTTTACCTCGGCTTACCCAACATCAATACGGGCCTGCTAGATGACCATACCAACGATTTTCTGGCGAATCCGCGTATTGAACTTAACGCCGCTAAGCGTATCAATGCTTTTCAGGTTAAACTTGCCTTGGGCAGCTATCTGGGGCAGGAGCACCATCAATACTTCTGGTACGCCGAAGGGCTGACTGATCAATGGCAACTCATGGAAGGCAACAGCCTCACACTAGCCGACCTGCCTTACGGCGAATTTACCCTGCGCTTCCGGGCACGCACCCGCAACCGTTACCTTAGCAGCCAAGAGCTGCACATCCCATTGCTGGTTTACAAACCCTACTACCTGCAAGTCTGGTTCTGGCTGATCGTCCTCGCCGGCGCCGCTTTGCTAGTAAGTGCGCTGGTGCGTTGGCGTACCCAGCAGCTCAAAGCCACACAGGACCGGCTCGAAGCAAAAGTGCTCTCCCGCACCCAACAGATACGCAAAGACCAAAAAACCATTCTGCAACAAAAAAAAGACTTAGAGCACCTCAATCAGGGTAAAGACAAAGTAATGTCCATCATCGGCCACGAGCTGCGGGGCAATTTGTTTTACCTCTCCTCTACCGCCCAACACTTGGAGAAGGTACTCAGAGAAGGCGATACGCAGACGGCCCTGCAGTTTGTCGAAAACCTGCAAAGCGCAACCCTGACCGTAGGGGAAATCGTGGACAACCTCTCTAAGTGGACTGCCGTGCGCAGAGGGCAGTTCAACCTGAATAAGCGGGATTTCGAATTAGGGGCTTTACTCGACCGGTGCCAGCGGGAATGCCAGCTTTTTGCCGATAAAAAAGGCATTCAACTCCTTGCGGAAGCTCACGACCCGACCCTCGAATTGTACGGCGACCCCCACGCTCTGCTGACGGTGCTACAAAACTTGGTGCGCAATGCCATCAAGTTCACGGACCAAGGCGGGGTAGTAGCGGTCAAAACGGCGCTAAGCGGCCAGTCGTTGCGCATAAGCGTAGCGGACAATGGCGTAGGTATGCCGCAGCAAGTACAAGAACAACTGTTCAAATACGACATACAAGAGAGCGAAGTCGGGACCGCTGGAGAAGTCGGCACAGGCTTGGGCTTGCACATTACCAAAGAGATACTACAGCTGCATGACGCTACCATAAATGTGCAGAGTGAGCTCGGCAAAGGCAGTGTTTTCACCATTATTTTCCCCACCATTTCGGAAGTTAGCGCGCATGGAGGGCCCGTACTCGCTGAATAAGTTCCTTTTTGCTGCCCACGTCCAACTTTTGGTAAAGTAGTTTGACGTAGTGCCGCACAGTATTTATGGAAATAAAATGCAGGTCAGCCACCTCTTGGTAGCTAAGCTCATCAATCAGACCGCTCAATACTTGAATTTCACGTTTGGAAAAACTCGTGCCTAGCTGTTGGGCAAGATGATAGAAATCAATGGGTTCTACGGCCCGTTTACTACGCTGCAATGCTTCCAACACTTTTGCCGACAGATGGGGCTCAAGGTAGGCCCCTCCCTTGTAGGTAAGACGCACCACCTCCGGCAAACTCAGGCGCGGGTTGGCGCTTTTGACAAAATAGCCGTCTGCCCCCAACTCGATAGCACGCGTCAGCATATCTTCATCCTCATATCCCGTGACCACCAATACCTTCACTGGGTGCGCCAGCCGTTTGAGCTCGGGGATGTGCGGCAGGCTCATCTGCCCTTTCAAGTCCAAATCCAGCAGAATAACATTCAGCTCTTCGGCTTCCTGGAGGTAGGCGTCTACCAATTCTTCAACGGTATAGGCCATGTAATGCACCCTTACCTGATGCTGCGGCGCAGAAAGTAAGCGCACCATCTGCTCAGCCAGCAGCGGGTCGTCCTCTATGATTGCAATGCCTATTTCCTCCGTGTTGTTCATAATTACCGTTCATTGGCGGTTACCCGACAAGATACGCCTATCGTTACAATGCCGTTACGCCACCAATAGTTCTCAAAAAAGCAATACCTTTACCGCCTCTAACAACTGTGGGTTTATGATTTTGTCGGATACCAGTATTCTGGAAAGTATTGAAGCGGGGGAAATTGTCATCGAGCCGTTCCGCCCCCATTGCCTAGGTACCAACTCCTACGATGTGCATCTGGGGGCTACCTTGGCGATCTACCGCGACCACATTCTAGACGCCCGCCGCCACAACCGCATTGAGTACCTCGAAATACCCGACGATGGCTTTGTGCTCCATCCCAACACACTCTACCTTGGCGTCACGGAGGAGTACACCGAAACCCATAATTCGGTCCCCTTTCTAGAAGGCAAATCCAGCATAGGCCGGCTAGGCATCGACATACACGCCACGGCCGGCAAAGGGGATGTGGGCTTTTGCAATACTTGGACCCTAGAAATTTCCTGCACCCACCCCGTGCGGGTATACGCCGGCATGCCAATCGGGCAGCTTATCTACTTCCAGGTGGAAGGCAACATCAAAAACTACTACAACAAGAAAAAAAACGCCAAATACACCGAGCGCACTGACAAACCCGTGGAAAGTATGATGTGGCGCAACAAATTCTAAAACGCCGCGTACAAAGCTTTTACTTACTGTACACTTCGTCTGCACAAATCTAAGTTTGACTTTTTCCATTAATCATAATCCCAATTATGAAACTAAACATTTGTGCCCTCTTAGTGGGCTTCATCCACTTGGCGTACGGCGGTACCGCCCAGCAATTCGATTCCAACTTTCAACCCTTTATCACCCGGCCCGGCGACGTGCAGGAACTGCGCTTGCTGCCAGACGGCCGGTTTGTGATCGCCGGCGACTTTTCTTTGGCTAACCGCATCCCGGAAGCCAACGTCGCTCGATTTCTGCCGGACGGCACCTTGGACCAAAATTTTCAAGCCACACTCGACTTTAGCGTAAGCGCTATGGACGTGCAGCCGGATGGCAAAGTCGTGATCGGCGGCCAGTACACCGGGCCGGATGCCGACGAAGGCCTAGCGGTCCTCCGGCTCAACAGCGATGGCAGCCTAGACCAAAGCTTCCAAGCGGCCAGCCTGCCCAATGGCGACCTCAACGACATCTCGGTAGAAGCCAGCGGCAACATCTTGGTCGGCGGCGCTTTTTCCGAGTTCAACGGGCAGCCTGCTCAGGGTCTAGTGCGCCTCAGCGGGCAAGGGCAGCTCCTGCAAACTTTCACCTTATCCGCTGGGGGTAGTGCTTTCGCCAGTGAGCTCATCAGCCAACCGGATGGCCGTTTCATCATCGCTGGCACCCGCAATGGCGAAGGCTTTGTGTCTTACCGGGAAGCCAACGGGCAAGAGGCCCCTGGCTTTGATTTCTCCGCTGACCTGCCAGAACCCAACAACTACATGACCAGCGTGCGTGATATTGCCCTTGATCCGCAGGGGCGCATTGTGCTTACTGCTAGTACATTTTTGATTCGCTACGCGGTGGTCGTGCTCGACTTCGACGGCAGCCTACTCAATACCGGCAGCTTCATCAGCGTCCCCATGGATTTAGCCGTGAATGCTTCCGGTGACATACTAGTCGCCGGCGAGTTTGAAAACGTCAATGCGGTCCACCGTTACCTGCCGGGTCAAGGCTTGGACATTTATGCGCTAGGCGATGGCGCCGACGGCCTGATCCGGGCGTTGAGGATAAACAGCGGTGGACAGATGCTAGTCGGTGGACGGTTTAGCGCCTTCAATGGCCAAACAGCGCTGGGCTTAGAACAGCTAGAAGCTTCCGGCCAGCCGTCCAATGGGTTCAGCCCTGCCGTAGAGCGGCCGGGTATCGTACGCAGCTTGGCCCGCTACGATGACGACCGGGTATGCATCGGCGGCGACTTTGCCCGCGTAGGCGAACGGGAGCTTGTCAATGTGGCTCGCCTTCAGCTCAGTGATGGCAGCGCTGACCCTAACTTCACTAACCCTGGCTTGTACTACCGCAACCAAGTCAACCACATCGCCCTAGACGCGCAGGGGCGATTGCTGATCGCCGGCACCAACAACAACGACGGGCAAAGCCTGCCTGAGTCCCCGGTCCTCCGCTTACTACCCAATGGGGCAATCGATCAAAGTTTTCTCCCGAACACCCTACCCGTAGGGACAGTCGGGCGCATACAACCGCTGGGGAATGGACAAAGCCTAGCCATGGGCAATTTTGCGATTTTCAATAATGGCCTAGTCGCTATTGACGCGGCGGTGTACAATACAGACGGCAGTGTCGATGAGGCTTTTTCCGACCGCTTTGGCGGCAAGCCGACCGAATGCTTTCCGGATGCAGCAGGTGGCTTTATCTTGGCGGGGCGAAACATCCGCTATGATGGCAGCGCTGCTACGACTTTGCTCCGCCTGACGCCCAACTTTGAACTCGACCCGAACTTCCAAGCCCCCGAAGCGCTGGGCTGCCGGGGCAATTGCACAATCCGGCTAAGCGAACTGGATAATGGCCAGTTTATGGTAGGTGGCCCGGTGGTGCTGGGCAGCGATACCAGCCTGGTGCGCCTGCAGGCGGATGGGTCGCACGATACGAACTTTAACCTAGATGCCGCCTTTTACCGGGACGACGAGTGGGTAGACGCCAGCCCGGCTGCCCTGCAAATACTCGATAATGGAGAAGTGCTGGCAGTCGGCCGTTTTAATACATTGGGGGATACAGCACTGCGGGGGATGGCCCGGCTTGCGCCAAACGGCAGTGTACAGGATGCGCTTACGCTGAACCGTTTTGAAGAGCAGCGACTTAGCGACGTCTTGCTTTTATCCGGGGAACGCGTTTTAATC
>JAAAOU010000140.1 GCA_009908745.1 Bacteroidota bacterium | reverse complement strand
AAGGCACAAGGTTTTACCGCTACCAACCCCCCGGTCGGCGACCCATTTGCCATCGACTACGCCGCCCACGAGATCGGCCATCAGTTTGGGGGCAACCACACGCAGAACAACAACTGCAACCGGGTGGGCAGCTCGGCGGTAGAGCCCGGCAGCGCTTCCACCATTATGGGGTACGCCGGCATTTGCCCGCCCAATTTGCAAAGCAATAGCGACCCTTATTTCCACGCGGTCAACCAGGAAGAGATGTTGAATTATTCCCTGAACGGGGTGGGGGCTTCTTGTGCCACTTTCGTGGAAACCGGCAATACCGCCCCGGAAGTAGAAGCTGGGGAAAGTGGCCTGGTCATCCCGGTTTCCACTCCATTTGAGCTGGCCGGGCTGGCTACGGATATTGAAGGCGATTCCCTCAGCTACTGCTGGGAGCAGATGGACGTCGGTCCTTCCTCTCCGCCCAATAACCCGCAGGGTACCGCGCCTTTGTTCCGTTCTTTCTTGCCGCAGTCTGACCCGCTGCGGGTGTTTCCGCGTATCTCTGACTTGGTCGAGAATACCACAGTGGTCGGCGAAATCCTGCCTACTTACGAGCGCGGTATGAACTTCCGGTTGACAGTGCGCGACCACTTTGGCGGTGTAGGCTCCGATGACCGCAGTTTGCAAGTGACCGCAGAGGCTGGCCCGTTCGAGGTGCTTTCGCAAAATACGCCGCAGGGCTGGACGGCTGGCACGATACAGCTGGTGGAATGGGACGTGGCGAATACAGCTCAAGCGCCGGTCAATGCGGACTCGGTTCACATCTATCTGTCGGAAGATGGCGGCTTTAGCTATCCCTATTTGCTTGCCGATGGTGCGGTCCCCAACGATGGCAAGCAGCTAGTAGTGCTGCCGGACAGCCTGCAGGGCGACGCGTTCCGGCTCAAAGTGAAGGCGGCGAACAACGTGTTTTTCGATATCAACGACCAGAATTTCCCCATTATGCCAGCTGAAGGGGTAGCGGTGTCCTTAGGTGCCGATCAGCGGGAGATGTTAAGCTGTGGCGGGGATACAGTACGCTACCGCATTGAAGGGGTCGGGGTTTTGGGATTAGAAGGGCAAGTGGCGCTGCGGGCAGAAGGCCTGCCGTCGGAGGTAAGCTTTCTGGCACCCGATAGCATTAGCCTGCCCGCTGAGCTGGAGGTGTCGCTGGCGGACACGGAAACGTTGCCGTCGGGCGTGTATCCCTTTGCGCTGATTGCCGGACAGGATAGCATAGCAGATACGCTGATGCTGTCACTGCGCTTGTACGCTAGTGCACCCGACCCGGCCGCCTTGCTTTTTCCCACCGAAGACGAAGAAAACGTTTCGGTGAACCCCACTTTAGTTTGGTCCGATCAGCCCAATGCCGAAACCTATCGGGTAGAGCTGGCTTTTGATCCATTTTTCAACGACCTTTATTTGCAAGAAAGTGGGTTGACGGATACGGCCTACCAAGTTGCCGGCCTGCCCGACAGCACCTTGATTTACTGGCGGGTGACCGGGCAAAACCCGTCTTGTGGCAGCGGCCTGCCGGCGGCTAATGCTTTCCTAACGGAGCGCCTGGTTTGCGAAACCTTTGTGGCGGAGGATGTCCCAGTAGACTTGGATGGCTCATCCCCAGTGGCTTTCTCTGTTATTGAGTTGATGCTTGACCGGCCGGTAAGGGATGTCAACCTGAAAAACCTGGCGGGCCGGTACTCGCCTATTGAAAACCTCCGTATCCGTCTAAATTCCCCAAGCGGCAACACGGTGGACATCTACGACGGCGACTGCGACAGTCCGATCAACGCCTTTAATGTCGCCATAGATGACGAGGCTTCGGAGGTATTGCCCTGCCCGGTACTAGGCGGGACATTCCGCCCGGTAGAGCCCCTACGCGCATTCAACGGTACCAATCCGCAGGGGAGTTGGGGGTTAGCCCTGTTCAACGATGATGGCTCAGGGGAACTGACGGCTTGGACGCTGGAAATTTGCTACCCGGCAACCCTGAATCCCACGGCCGAAGCTAGTCAAGCCGCCAAACGGTTGCGTGTTTACCCCAACCCCGCTGGCGAAATGCTCTGGGTGGAACTGGGCGAAGGCTATACAGAAGCGCGCCGGCTGGAGATTTACAGCTTGACTGGGCAGCGCTTGCGTCACCGCGTGCTGGACAGTCGTGGGCAATCGGCGGTCTCCCTCTCGGTACAGGGATTGCCGGCTGGCTTGTATGTAGTGCAAGTGCGGGCAGCTAGCGGAGCGCTACTGGGCTACAGCCGGGTAGTCGTAGAGTAGTCTAATCAAAGTCTTCCTCATCACCGAGGGCCAGTTTCGCCCCTGCCAATTCGCTGAGGGCGTGCTGGTCCCCGGCTTGCTGGGCGGTTTTCATGCCGTCTTGGTAGGTACGGAAAGCATCCTCCGGCTGGCCGAGGCGTTCGTATAGTTTGCCCAAGTGGTAGTAAGTCCCCACGTAGGCTGGGCTTTCCTCGCGTAGCTTGAGGTACCACTGCAACGCTTCCTTTTCGCGGCCGTGTTTTTCGTGCTCTTTGGCGATGGCGAAAGTGAGAAAATCATCGCCGGGGCTGTCTTTCAGGAGTTGCTGTAGCTGCTCTAAACGTTCATTTGCCATGAATGCCTTTGTTTAAGTGATTGGAAATCAGTGTTTTGAAAACAGATGTAAGCCTGTTGTCAAGATTTAGCGAAAATTCGCTGAAGGGGTTTTCCTGTATGGCTAATTTCAGTATATTTGCGGAACTGACAATTCAGGTCCTTGCGGGGCTCATACGTTGAGTTCGTCAGCGAGGTAAACCCTTAACTCAATAAAAACAACAGCCAATGAAGCTACTGGTTTGTGTAAGCAAAACCCCGGAGACTACCGCCAAGATCGCATTCACCGACGACAATACCGAATTTGATACCTCCGGCGTGTCTTTTATCATGAATCCTTACGATGAATGGTACGCCTTGGTCCGGGCCTTGGAGCTCAAAGAAGCGACAGGAGGCGACAGCAAGGTGACGATTTTGAACGTCGGCCCTTCCGCTAACGATACGGTGATCCGCAAAGGTTTGGCGATTGGCGCGGACGAAGCCGTGCGGGTGGACGCTTCACCTAAAAGCGCGCTGTATGTGGCGAAGCAGATCGCCGCGCACGCCAAGGAAAACAACTACGACGCCATTTTCTTGGGCAAAGAAACCATTGACTACAACGGCTCTGAAGTAGGGGCTATGGTAGCCGAATTACTGGATATGCCGTTCATTTCTTATGCTTCTCACTTGGAGATGGAAGGCACCACCGCTACAGTGACCCGCGATATTGAAGGGGGGCACGAGCTGGTGGAAGTGCAGGCTCCCTTTGTGGTGAGTGCTGCCAAAGGTCTGGCCGAGCAGCGCATACCAAATATGCGGGGCATCATGATGGCCAAGCGCAAGCCCCTGAAGGTAGAAGAGCCGGTTGAAGCGGAAGACCTCGCCGTAGCCGCGCAGTACGAGCTGCCCCCGGAGAAAGGCGATGTCAAGCTGGTCGACCCAGAGAACATGGGAGAACTGGTCCGCTTGCTGCACGAGGAGGCTAAAGCGATTTAGGCTCAGCTTCCCTGTTTTTTCACCCTATTCCAAAAAGCATATAAAGTCAAGAATAAATGGTCTTAGTATTAGCAGAAACACAAAAAGGAGAATTCAAGAAAGCCGCCTTTGAGCTGGTCACCTACGGCAAGCAAACCGCTGAGGCGATGGGCAGCGAATGTGCGGCATTGGTACTGGGCAGCGCCACCGCCCCGGAGCAGTTGGGCAAGTACGGTGCTTCCAAAGTATACCATATAGACAACAGCAGTCTGGATGAATTTGACAGTCAGGTGTACACCGCGGTAGTTGCCGAGGCCGCCAAGCAGCTTGGTGCCAACGTGATCGTCTTGGGGCACACCTCTACGGGCAAGTCGCTGCTGGGCCGCCTGTCGGTCCGCTTAGAAGCAGGCTCCGTGCCGGGCGTCAACGCCGTGCCCGAAGTGGACGGCACTTTCAAGGTGAAAAAGCCGGTATTCAGCGGCAAAGCTTTTGCCTACTACGAGATCAAGTCTGATGTCAAGCTGCTGTCCCTCATGGGCAACTCTATGCAACCGCAGGAGACTGGCAGCGAGGCGGAGGTAGCGAGCCTCGATGTGGAGGTGCCGGACTCCCGCGTCAAAGTCAAAGAAGTCAAGCGCATGGAAGGCCGTACGCCGCTGCCGGAAGCCGAACTGGTTGTTTCCGCAGGCCGTGGCATGAAGGGGCCGGAGCATTGGAGCATCATCGAAGAGTTGGCGGAGAAAATGGGCGCTACAACTGCTTGTTCCCGTCCGGTAGCGGATGCCGAGTGGCGCCCGCACCACGAGCACGTTGGGCAGACCGGCGTGGCGATACGTCCTAATCTGTACGTCGCGGTCGGTATTTCCGGTGCCATACAGCATTTGGCGGGCGTGAACAGCTCCAAAACCATCGTGGTTATCAACAAAGACCCCGAGGCGCCATTTTTCAAAGCAGCTGACTACGGGGTGGTGGGCGACTTGTTCGATGTGGTGCCGCGCCTGACCAAAGCGGTAGAAGATTTCAAGGCCAGTAATTAATCCGGCCCGGCTATTGTACAATCGGCAAAAAAGATTACCTTTGCCGCGCTGTAACTGATTTTAGTAATCACTAACGGTTAAATTCAATACAATGCCAGAATACTTACCGAAAGAGAAGAAGCAAGAAATCTTCAAAGAGTACGGCGGTTCTGAGACGAACACCGGCTCCACCGAGGCGCAGATCGCGCTATTCACCTACCGCGTCAAAGAGTTGTCCAACCACTTGCGCGAGAATCCGAAAGACCACTCGAGTCGCCGCGCGCTGCTGACGATAGTGGGTAAGCGCAAGCGCCTGCTCAATTACTTGTCAAGAAAAGACTTGGACGGTTACCGGGCGCTGATCGAAAAGCTCGGCATCCGCCGTTAAGTTCTATCAAGGCTTAAATGCACAGAAAGCACTTCCTGCCCGGCGCAAGGGGGTGCTTTCGCTCTTTAAAGAGGCGGCAGAGTGCCTGCTTTGTCAGCACGGCGTATGTTTGAAGCAGAAAAATAGGTGAATTGTATTTTTTGCTTATCTTCGCCTCCGATACAAAAGAGCAAAGAAACAGGATGTAGGACATACGCGAGCATGACCGTGACAAAGAGATTAGGCGAATTACCGAATCAAAGCATTCCCTCCCTACTCAACCCCTATCGACACGCCCACTTCCGCTACGCCTTGTTGTCCTATGATTTATTACAAAGCTAAATTAACTCTAGACACAAAATGGGACAAAAGATTCCAATTTCCACGTCCTTTGACTTACCAGACGGCAGAACAGTTCACATCGAAACCGGCAAACTAGCGACCCAAGCAGACGGCTCGGTTATTATCCGGGTGGGCCACACCATGTTGTTCTGCTCTGTGGTCTCCGCTAAGGAGGTACGCGAGGGGCAGCCCTTCTTTCCACTTTCTGTAGACTACCAAGAGAAGTTCGCAGCTGCTGGGCGTATACCTGGCAACTTTTTCCGCCGGGAAGCTAAGCTTTCAGACTACGAGGTGCTGATTTGCCGGCTTGTAGACCGGGCGATCCGCCCCCTGTTCCCGGATGGGTATATGAACGACACGCAGGTGATCATCAACTTGATCTCCGGCGAAAAAGAAGTGTTGCCGGATTGCTTTGCAGCGCTTGCGGCTTCTTCGGCACTAGCCGTTTCTGACATTCCGTTTGGCGGCCCGATCTCTGAGGTCCGGGTGGCGCGCATCAACGGCCGCTACATTGTGAACCCGTTTAAGTCGGATTTGGAAAACGCCGACCTCGACATTATCGTAGCGGCAACTATGGATGACGTGATGATGGTAGAAGGGGAAGCGAAGGAAGTGCCTGAAAAGGTGCTGGTCGAAGCCATTCAGGTAGGCCACGAAGCGATCAAGGTGCAGTGTCAGGCGCAGTTGGACCTAGCCGAAAAGGTGGGCGAGAAAGCCCTGAAAAAGCGCGAGCTTGACATTCCGGAGGTCCCCGAGGAGATCAAGAAACTGGTGGAAGACGCCACCAAGGACAAGATTCACGAGGTGGCGGCTGCCGAACTGGACAAGACCGCCCGCAAGGAAGGCTTTAAGGCGATCATTGACGAATTGGTGGAAAAGCTGACCGAAGAGAAGGGCGAAGAGTGGATCGAAGAGCATGGTGAATCGCTCAAAGGCCACTACGGTGACTTTAAGAAGGAGGTCATCCGCGAAATGGTCCTCTCAGAGCACAAGCGCCTGGACGGCCGCAAGTTCGATGAGGTCCGTGATATTTGGACAGAAGTCGACTACCTGCCTGCCGCTCACGGCTCGGCGATATTCACCCGTGGAGAAACGCAGTCCCTGACGTCCCTGACGCTAGGTACGAAGCAAGACGAGATGATGATCGACAAAGCGATGGAGCTGGGGTATTCCAACTTCATCTTGCACTATAATTTCCCGGCTTATTCCGTGGGCGAGATCAAGCCGATGCGCGGCCCTGGCCGGCGTGAGGTGGGCCACGCTAACCTGGCAGCCCGCTCCCTGAAGCAGGTACTACCGGATGAGATGCCTTACACCCTGCGGCTGGTCTCCGATATTATGGAGTCCAACGGTTCTTCTTCTATGGCTACCGTCTGTGCGGGCTCATTGGCCCTGATGGACGCAGGTATCAAGGTCAAGTCGGCAGTATCCGGTATTGCTATGGGGATGATTTCCGACGGAAAGCGCCACGCTATTCTGTCTGACATTCTGGGCGATGAAGATGCCCTAGGCGACATGGACTTCAAGGTGACCGGTACCGAAAATGGCATTACGGCCTGTCAGATGGATATTAAGATCGACGGTCTGCCCTATGAAATGTTGGAGCAAGCCTTGGAGCAGGCACGCGCAGGACGCCTACACATTCTAAACAAGATGGGCGAATCCCTCAGCGAGCCCCGCGAGGACCTCAAGCCGCACGCGCCGCGTATTGTGGAAATCCGTATCGACAAAAGCTTTATCGGTGCGGTGATCGGGCCAGGCGGCAAAGTGATTCAGGAGCTTCAGGCAGAAACCGGCACCTCCATCAACATCGAGGAAGAGGGGGACGAAGGTATAGTTAGCATCGCTAGCGAAAATAAGGAGTCCATTGACGACGCCTTGGAGCGCATCCGCCGCATCACCTTTACGCCTAGCGTAGGAGAAACCTACGACGCGATCGTCAAAACGGTCATGCCCTACGGTGTGTTTGTCGACTTCATGGGGCAGAGCGGCTTGTTGCACATCTCCGAATTTGCGCATCACCGCGTTGAAAACGTGGAGGACATGTTCAAAGAAGGCGATGAAGTACGCGTGAAGCTGATCGGCGTGGATAAGAAAACCGGCAAAATCCGCTTGTCCCGCAAAGCCTTGATCCCTAGAGATGGGGAAGAGGGCGGGAACAACCGCCGCGGAGGCGGAGGCCGCCGCCGTAGAGACTAGAGTAGTCCAACTAAACTATAAACACGCAACCGGGAGTCGACGAGAGTGGGCTTCCGGTTTTTTTTTCCCGGTCTTGGCAAGGGGTTGGAGCTGTTCTGCGAAGGCCAGGGCCCGGTTTGCCGCATTTGTTTTGGCCCTTCGGCTGCTTGTTGGGGAACTATCTTGGCAAAACAGTTGTATCTTAATTAGAAATAGTGCATTACTATTTTTTTCCTTAAAAGTCAAGTTTGTGATTCGGGGGAAACAATTACATTAAAATAAACGTATTTTAGGTAAGCGTTTAACCCTAAAATGCCCAGAGCTTATGCGTCAGTTAAAAATAACAAATAAAATAACCGCTCGCGAGAGTTTGGCTCTCGACAAGTACCTCAACGATATCGGCAAGATCCCGATGTTGTCTCCCGAGGACGAAGCTGATCTAGCCCGCCGTATACGCGAGGGGGACCAAGAAGCTTTAGACAAGCTGACCCGCTCTAATCTGCGTTTCGTCGTATCAGTGGCTAAACAGTACCAGAATCAAGGGCTTTCGCTCAGCGACCTGATCAACGAAGGGAACGTTGGCTTGATGAAAGCCGCCCGCCGCTTTGACGAGACCAAAGGCTTTAAGTTCATTTCTTATGCCGTTTGGTGGATTCGGCAGTCTATCCTGCAGGCTATAGTGGAGTACTCGCGTATTGTGCGCCTGCCCCTGAACAAAGTTGGCTCTTATAACAAAGTCAACGAAGCGTTTCTGTCTTTTGTACAAGAATTCGAGCGCGAGCCTACGCACGAGGAGCTGGCCGAATTGCTGAATATGACGCCCAAAGAAATCTCGAACATGCTGAAAGGCAACGGCCGCCACGTATCGGTAGATGCGCCGATTAGCGGGGAAGACGGCGACTCCACCATGCTTGATGTTATTTCCAGCGACGAGGAAGGGCAGAGCCCCGATGGCTCCCTGATGGAACAGTCCCTTAAGGATGAAGTGCAACAAGGATTGTCCATCCTTTCTCCACGCGAAGTGGAGGTCCTTTCCTCTTACTACGGGCTGAACGGCCAGAAGCCTCTCACGCTTGAGGAAATTGGCGACTTGTATGGCCTTACGCGTGAACGGGTGCGGCAGATTAAGGAGCGGGCGATCCGGCGGCTGCGTAAATCGTACAACCGGAACGCGCTTAAGTCGTATCTCGGCTAGGCGTATCTTCGAAAAAGTCAAAGCCCATTGTCTACATTTGTAGGGAATGGGCTTTTTTCATAAACGCATACGGTGATGCAACGAACAACAAACGGTTTATGGATCCTGCTTCTGCTGAGCCTAATGGCTTGTTCGGGGCCGGAAGAGCGTGGGGAGCAAGACATCAGGCAGGCCGAAGCGGCACGGCCTGACGGTCAGGACGTGCCGTTGGAGGTGCCGCAGTTTCAACTCAAGGAGAAGCCTGATGCAGACAGTAAGACCCTAGCGGTATTGCACTCTGGAGATAGCCTATACCTCAGCGGGGAGGTCAGCAGTCACCGCAGCCGCTTGTCCATAGGCGGGGAAGATTACGAGCGGGCTTGGTTGTTTGCGCGTACCGAGCAGGGCGTAGCGGGCTGGGTGCACGGCGCGGCGGTAGCTGGGCATTTGCCGCTGGCCTTGCAGTTGCAGTCGTACTTTGAGCCTTCTACGGCGCAGGCTTGTCAGCAGTATATAAGCGCTTTCCAGTCGGCCGGGCAGGTACTGGGCACCCTGCGGCAAGCCCATCAATTGCAAGCTACCTTGAGTCAGCAGCCCAGCTTGCAATCCTCACTGCCGCAGTGGTTGGGTAAGGCCCTGCCGGGGCTGCAAGCTACTTGGTTGGAAGAGGCACAGCGCTATCAGTGGTACGTCGATTACGGGGCGTTTTTAGCGCCCGCCTTGGCTTCCGCTGGCCAGGAGGACGAACAGCTGCTAGAATTGTATTATCTTGCTTACCCGCTGGACAGCATGGGGTACCGTTATCCGGGGTGGATGCTGGAGGCCGCCCCGGGTAAAGCGTATAGCCTGCTGGGGCGGGGGAAGTACCTGAATTTTCTACAGGCTGTACAGGACAGACCGTCTTTGCAAAGTGCGGCTTCCCCAGCATTAGATGAACTGCAGGAGCTCCTGCTCAACGATATACGGCAGCCAAACGTTGCTTTTTGGGAAAAACGCGAACGCGTGCTGCAAGAGCTGCGGCAGATCGCCGAGCACCCTGTGCTTGACTCGCTTTCCCGTCGGGAGCTGAACGTCCGGTTGCAAGCTTGGTCGGCAGACAGCCTGCCTGGCAATGTGACTTTTAACCACCGTGCTGGTGTGCACAATACGGCGCAACAGCAAGCAAATTGACGATAAACCATGCCTTTATTTGCATTGATTACCGCATTGATTGTAGCGCTGGGGATATTTCTGTTGGCCCGTAGCCTTTCTGATTTCCGGCCGAGCCGCAAGCGTATGCTTAAGGATTTGGAGCAAATGAAACAGGAGATGGACGCGTGGGTGGAGGAGCTCGTGCCCCTTACAGAGGAAGAGATGGACACTTTTTCGTTCAACCAAGAAAAGCGTTGGTCGAAGAAACGCAAAGCCCGGGGGGTGTTCACTACTATTTACCACGAACCGGTATTGGCTTACAGCTACCGGGCGTACCGGGGCCCCGGGGACCCAGCGGTACTCTACGCCCGCACGCATCACGAGGATTTTGCGTATATCAAGGGGAAAGAAGGCGTGCGCATAGCCGTTGGCGGCCGGGAGCTGGGCACCCTGCAGGAGGACGGGACGCTCGTAGCCGCTAAGGGGCGTAAAGCCATCGCCGAAGTTAGCCAAGCGGAAGGCGAGCTGCTGCCAGTGCTTGTAAACAAGCGGGAAGTAGCTAGCGTTGCCAAGTTGCAGCAAGACGGGAGCGGGCGGCTCAGCCAGCGTGCCTTTCAGTTTGTGAAAGGGGATATGAGCCAAGAGGAAAAAGACATTTTCCTGTCGCTGGCGGTCTTGGAAGTCGTAAATCAGTCAATATCTGATCAATAGGATAAGCAAACTCCGCCCGAGGGTGCTATATTTGCTCCCGCTATTTAAAACATTTTTTGGCAGTAGCTGTTTGCTCCGTAATATTTTGAAAAATCGCAGCTGCTGCGCAAACCGTTGGTTATGAATCTATCAAAGAAAGCCAAACTCATCATATACCGTTTCCGCGAAAAAGGGCTGGAAGTGTTCTTGGTAAATCCGGACGAAAGCGGGGAGCAGTGGATCATCCCGGAAAGCGAGGTGGATGGCGACAAGTCCCGGCTCTTGATGGAAGAAGAGCGCCTTATTGAGCTTGACCCCGTCACGCCGGAGAGCGGCGACCCAGAAGAAGCCGTAGCCATGGAAGGGGATTGGCACGAAATCCCGTCCTTGAAGGGGATGCTGTTTGAAGACGCACAAGCCCTGAAGAACAAACTCAAAGAAATGGATCAAGGCACTTTTTTCGATGTCAAGGAGGCCTTTAAGAAGGTGCTGCCGCATCAGTACAACTTCCTTAAAGAGCTGAAGGATATCTTGGTAGACCGCAATTCCGTAAAGGACATTTAGCCTAGCTGGCGGTTGGGGCTATCAAAAAAACGGGCGATGGCTGTCAATGGGCAGCGACCGCCCGTTTTTGGTGTGGGCTACAGCTGGTAATTTTACTCCAGATTGCCGACCAGCTTGAAGATGCGGCCCCAGTTGATGCCGTTATTCGTGGAAAACCAGATGATGACCGGTTTGCCTACGATGTGGTCCTGCGGCACAAAGCCCCAGACCCGGCTGTCTTCTGAGTTGTGGCGGTTGTCGCCCATTGCCCAGTAGTAGTCCATCTTAAACGTATATTCGTCCGTCTCCTCGCCGTTAATGTAGATATTGCCGCTTTTTATTTCCAGCTCGTTGTCTTCGTAGACATTGATGACGCGCTGGTACAGAGCGATATTCTCCGGGCTGATTTTCACCGTAGCCCCTTTTTCCGGTACATAGATGGGACCGTAGTTGTCAACCGTCCAGCCCGGAAAGTGCTTGGGGTCGTGCGGGAACAGTTTCTCCGGGTTGTTGTCGAGCGCGCT
>JAAAOU010000417.1 GCA_009908745.1 Bacteroidota bacterium | reverse complement strand
AAGCCCCGCGCCCAAACTTGAATGGAGTCGCACTTAGCGAGGTACGAGCTTTAGTCTATTCAGGGATGGGGCTCTAGCTGGCAAACTTGCGGGACCCTGTCCCTGAATGTAACTGCTTTCGGTTATGCCGATAAAAATCGGGGTTAGCGAAGGCGAACTCCCCGTCCGCCGCAGCCCCAAAGGGCGAAGGCGGGCTCCCGACGAAAAGCTCACACTTTTGTCGGGTCTTTAGATCCAGACCGAAGCGTCTGGGATACCTTAGCGTACGGTGTACGCAGGCATCTGATCTGCCTGCCTTGAAGGCGCAGTCCTTCAGGGGATATGCTCCCCTGACGAAAAGCTCACGCTTTTGTCGGGTCCTTAGATCCAGACCGAAGCGTCTGGGATGCCTTTGCTTACTGACGAAGCTAGGCTTGTCAGCATCTAAAGATTCGGTGAATGCAGGCAAATGGACGTGCTCTTCCCGCTCCCATCCAAGTCTGGGGGGCAGGCCATCTCCCTGCCGGGCCCCGGACTTGGATCGTGACGCTTCCCTTCACTCAGCTACTCCGCTAAAGAGCGGGACTTCCGCTGCGCTACAGCTATACCTACACCGTATTTTCTAATCCTAACCTGAAGCTGAATCGGCTTCCCCTGCCTTCACACATGCGCCGATTCAGTCCCGTTTGTTAGAAGTACTTAGCGAGGCACGAGCCTTAGTACTTCTCAACCGCCTACACAGCAGTTTCGGCGGTCGGTGACCGCCTACACAGCAGTTTCGGCGGTCGGTGACCGCCTACACTAAAGTTTCGGCGGTCGGTGCCGGGATCGTGTATCGTGAAGTCAATGAGAATTGTACTTCACGGAGTCCTACATCGTCCGCCGTAGCCTCGGGCGGAGGCGGAACTTCTACCTACGAAAAGCTTCTTAAGCTTTTGTAGGCATCGCCTTGCTTACTGAAAAACTACGCTTGTCAGTATCTAAGGAAACAGGGTAAGTGGCCTACGTCAGAACGACTTCGGCCACGGGACACGGCGATCTGGATGCGCTCTTCCCGCTCCCATCCAAGTCTGGGGGCAGGCCATATCCTTGCTGGGGCCCCGGACTTGGATCGTGACGCTTCCCTTCACTCAGCTACTGCGCTAAAAAGCGGGACTTCCGCTGCGCTACAGCATACTTCCTAACCAACACCACAACCAAGTATAGCTGAATCGGCTTCCCCTGCCTTCACACATGCGCCGATTCAGTCCCGCTGATTAGTCGTTCTTGGCGAGGAACGAGCCTTAGATAAGACTTCAGCGGGATCGTAGTCCTAACTTGAATGGACACACTCTCTGACAGGAGACTTTTCAAAACCCCACTTAAAACCCTCACCAGCAACTCGCTACAAATTACCATTTTAACACGCGCGACCCCAAAATTTGACTTTTTACGAAGATTTGAAAATCAAAAACCGTCATTTGCCCTGTCACAAACCAGAGCTTTTTCGCCAAAAACACATTATAGATAAATACACCTGACTCGATATCAAGCAAATACACATTAATAACAGCCATCTAGAGCTTGTTGGGACTTTAGTAATCGGTCTGCAAACTGCACTTTTCTGCTTATACTTCGCCCCGAAAATCCTCATTTAGCTCAGGCTAAACTCCGGTTTTCGGGTCTCGTCTAACCAAAAAATTGCTAGTTTTCGACTAGAAGACCAAAATCCCAACAAGCTCTTACTTATTTGTATTTTAACAACATGACTTTTAAATGGCAGTGCCTTCAGGCGTTATGTGTAGTGGGTTGACAAACAGCTTATTAGTGAGAACAAATTAAGCATTTTCATATCTCAATTTACAATTCACTAGGTTTTTGCGTACACAGTGTTCGCTATTTGCGTGCAACAAATCATTGGTTTTGACCAAATCCGTTGTTGTTTGCTGTGATTTCAATGAACGGTTTGTTAAATATAGGCATTTCCATTTGATTGAGCCTTCCCACTCAAGATATAAAATTTACAGCCAACCATAAACTACTGCCTTTCAATCTATTCAATCGTAAGACAAAGGCAAACAGGGGCGGCGTGTTGATAGCTTACATAATCAAGGTACTTTTTTCACCGCTCAGCTCATCTTTGTCTAAGTCGTTGCGCCCGTAGATACGCATGTTTTGGACTTGGCTTGGACTCACAGGCAGGAAGAGTAGGCTGTCTTGGGGCTGCCCTTTTTGTTGGATTTTTTGCGCAAGCTCGGTTTCCAGCTTTTGCAATGTATCCTTTGTCAGGACGCCCAGGTAGACGGACTTGTTGATGCGGTCCAGGCCGGCGGCGATGATCTTGCGGGCGAGGGCGGCGCGGAGGGTGTTGCTGTGGATGTCGTAGCAGATGAGGTGGAGCATGGGGAATGGAAATTGGGAAATAAGAATTGGGAAATCGCCCGCCTTCGCCCTATTGGGCTTCGGCGGACGGGGTGAATTGGCTCCAGGCGGCCCATTCTTCTTCACTGGGCAGGTGCAGCTGGTAGGTAGCGGACCAAAGCCGGGGGTGGCCGTGGAGCATGGAGTACCGTACCAGGGTATGGTCTTGTTGGCGGCAGAGGATGAGGCCTACGGTAGGGGCATCACCGGGCAATCGAAAGTGCTGGTCGAAGTAGCGTACGTAGCTGTCGATCTGGCCAATATCGCGGTGGCTGAGCTCGCCGACTTTCAGTTCCAGCAGCACGAAGCAGCGCAGATAGAGGTGGTAGAAGACCAAATCGACGTAGAAGGCTTTGCCGCTTTCGGTCACCAGTCGTTTTTGGCGGGCGACGAATGCCCAGCCGTCACCCAGCTCGAGCAGCAGCCACTGTAGTTTTTCGATGAGGCTAGCTTCTAAGCAGGCCTCGGAATAAGGCGCCTGCAAGTCTGTAAATTCCAGCACCAAGTGGTTGGGGGCGGGCTTACCGTTTTGCGCCGCCCGCTCGTAGTGCCGGGCCTTGATTTGCCGTTGCAATTCGCGGCAGCTCCATTGCTCTTTTATGGCACGTTCATGGTAGTACAAGCGGGCGCTTTCGTCCGGCAGGCGGCTCAGGATTTGGTAGTGGGTCCAAAACAAGCGGTTGGAGATCTGCTCGCGGTGGGGAAAACGGCGGCGGAAACGGAGGAATTGCCGTAAGTGCTGGTATTGGAGCGGCGGCTCTTGGAGCTTTTGGCTGGTTTGGCGCAGCGCCTTATCATCACAGCCGAGTAATTGCTGGCCGATATTCCAGGCGGTAGTGGGCAAAAGGCGGTTTTGGAAGCCTTGGTTGAGCGCGAGCAGGCGCTTGAGCTGTTGCTCGATGGGTGGAACTTGCATAATAGTGTGAAAGATTGTAAGTAGTAAAGAAACAAAGTGCTAACCTGTAAAAAATGATTGTCAAGCCGTAACGTCTGAATTAAGTTAGGGCAAACGCATCAAATTCATAGTCTGTACCTGTCTGCCACGATCAGCCAGGCAGACCTGACGGAAAGAGGTAACGCTTTTGTCAATATTACCAGTAATCGACCAAATTATAAACTAATCAATTTGTTTTTGATAACCTATTTTAGGAATAAGATTATGTATCAACCTTTTCAGGAATCGCCCCCCACCATCCAACCCCATGTAATTCCCCCCTCTTTGATTCTCCCCCTAGGGGAGACAGTCCACTCATTGGTTGCGGGAGCTGGAAGTAGGAGTGTTCGGCTTCGCTTTATATGCACTGTTGCAGGTGCGTTGCTTGGTGGGTGTTGAATGCTATGGCATGGCACCCTGTATTGCTCCGCACCGTACTCAGCGTTGCGTACTGCACTAGTGTACATAAGCACAGAGCCCAGTATCTAAGCCCCTTCTCAATAATTTAGAGCAGCACCTGTCCCCCTCTCGAGGAGGGGGAATTAAATGCACCTTCGTTACACTACGGCGCACAATGGGGGGAAGACTCTCAGCGCCGTCCCGACTGCTGTCGGGATCGGCTATAGTTTTGATGCGTTTGCCCTAGAATTAAGTTGTCCGTTAATTGTGCCCTTCAACACTAGGAGGTTAAGCAGATTGGGTGACCCGGATACGTTGGGCGAGGCGAGCACAAAGGTGATAGACGTGGTTTTGGGCGGAAGCCTCCTGCTGCAGGTACTTGCGTGGTGTGCGCATGCTGTTGTTGAACAAGGGGATGACCACCGCTTTGCCGTGTTTATTCAAAAAAATACCGTACTGGTTTTTGGAAAAGAAAGCAGCTTTGAGCGTTTTGTCCACACAAGCCTCGATTACGAGCCGGTCAGCCCAGGGGCGAAAGGGCTCAATAAGGTCAAATACCAGGGTAGGCTTGCGGTATTCGTCGGCGTGCAGCAACCCAAGATAGGGGTCCAGGCCGGCGGCAAAAGCGCCGCCTTCCACCACGCTGTACAGCATGCCGTACATATAGTTGATGCTGGCGTTGAATATATCTTTGGCGGGCCGCCGGCTGCGCTGCTTAAAGCGGAACGCCCTCGGCAGGGCCTCCCCTACCCCCTGCCAGTACAGGCGGGCGATGCGGCCTTCGAGTGCCATGAGCTCCTGCCGGCACTCCTCGATGAGCGCGCCCCGGAAATTGGCAAACTGACGGCTTTCGATATTCATCTTGGCGATGCGTGGCCCCAAGGCGGAAAAAGCGCGCTTTTGTTTGAGAAAACGGAGGTTGTCAATCTGCCCTTCCGTCTTGAGCTGGAAAAGGTCAATCATCCATTGAGTGGCCTCGGGGGTTTCGGCAAACTGCATTTGCTGCCGCCGCAGGGTGGCAATGGACTCGAAGTAGGGGCTCCACAGCCGAGCCTGCGCCTTGCCGATATTATCGAAAAACAAAATGGGGATGCGGTGGCGGACTGCCAGGCGCACGGCACTGGCCGACAGCAGCACGTTAGCGGTGATGGCAATGCTGTCGAGCTTGCCTGGCCCGAAGACGCGGCCGCCCTTCTTGCCTTTGACGTGGAAGGCGCCGCTCTTTTGGGTAACGGTGATGCCGCTGGTATCGAGAACTAATTGCATAGTTTCAGAGTTAATGGTATGATGAGCAAAACAAGACACAATGAAGGCAATAGAAATCGCTGGGCAAATTGACGATGACGGAAAACTGCATACCGAGGTGGTTCTTCGCCAAGCCCAGAATAAGCGGGTAAAAGTCATTATTTTAATACCGGAAGAGGAGGAGATATCGGATGCGGCATGGTTGTCCAGTTTATCTGATAACCCATCCTTCGACTTTCTACTGTCCGAGGAAGAGGATATTTATACCCTTGAGGATGGACAAGCCTGGCCGGATGAAGCATGATATCGTTTTAGTCCCTTTTCCGTTCGACAACCTTAAAACATCTAAGGTGCGCCCTGCAATTTGTCTGACCTCAGAGGTGGGCCATTACGACCATCTCGTAATTGCGTTTATCACCAGCCGGATGGACCTTTCGAAGGAAGCGTCTGACCTGATAGTGCTAGAGGAGTCAGAAGCGTTCAAGATGACCGGGCTGAAAACAAGTTCCGTGATCCGGCTTCATAGGCTGGTAACCGTCCCAAGGAAACTCATACGGCGCAAACTTGGCAGGCTCCCCGACGCTCTAAAGTCAGAGCTTGACCTCAAACTGAAGGAGCTGTTTGATCTTTAGAAATTATAGGGAAACCCCCGCCAGCTCACCGCCCCAAACTCCTCCTGCGGCGGATTAGAAGCCGTGTAAAAAGCGTCTTTCAATTGCTGGTAGCGTTCATGCCGGCGCCCCAATACGAAGCCGGCGAAGCTCAGCCGCCCCCGCACCTGCTGCTTGAATTGCTCCACCCACCGGGTAGCCAGCTGGCCCTGCTCGTTCTGGGCACGGAGCGTATCGGCCAATTGCTGTATGTCTTGCTGCAATTGATCGAGATAGCCCTTTTCCAGCTGCACTTTGTCGGTGAGGAGCAGGCCGGTGACCACCTTTTCGTCTTTGGGGCCGAAGCGCTTGATCTTGCGGGGATTAGGCGTGAAGCCTTCCTCGCGGATGAGCCGGAGGACGGAGTTGACTTTCTCCTCGTCGAAGGGCCGGTTGCCTGAGAAGCTCATATCATCGGCGTAGCGGGTATAGGTCCACAGCAGGTCTTCTGCCATGGCAGACAGCCGGCGGTCGAGCTCGCGGCAGGCGAAGTTGGACAATACGGGCGAGGTAGGCGCCCCCATAGGCAGGCGGCCGTTGTAGGTGAGCAAGTCCGCCAACAGGTCAGGCAGTCGCCGCTTAAAATTAAAAGGCGGTTTGAGCAGTATGTCCAATACCTGATCGCGGGTAACGGAGTGGAAGAAGTCCTGCAGGTCGATGTTGAGCAGGTAGGTCTTGCCGAGGTGCTTCTTGGCATTGGTCAGCACATTGCGGCGGTCCTCGTCATTGCGCACGCCCACTACAAAACCGTAAGCGGCGGTAGACTTTTCGAGGAAATAAGCGCTTTGCAGGTAGCGGTTGAGCAAGCCTTGCACTTTCTTGAGCGGGCCGCCGGGGGCTTCGATCAAGCGTTCGCCACCGTCCTTCTTCGGCACGGTGAAGGTTTTGTACGGGGGCTGATTGGCCAGTAGCTCGAGCTTGCGTTTGTCGGTTTTCAGCAGCAGGCATAGCTCGGATACGGAGCGGAGGCCGCAGAACTTTTTCTTGTTTTGCAGGTGCCGCTGACGGGTACGTTTGTCCATATTGAGGGCTGTTTTGGTTAATAGACTTGTTCCGCAGAACAAGTCTAATGGATGACAGCCCGCGTTTCCGGTACGCCTTTCTTTATTCTTCCTCTTGCAGGCTTTCCAGCCATAGGAGGGTTGTACGTTTGGAAGCTTCTATTTGCCGCTCTACGGATCTCAGGTTTTGATTTTTCAGCATACGCTTCAGTCCGTAAAGAGAGATATAAAGCTCCTCCGGCAGCTTGCTTTCCAGGCTTTTGTCCTTCAAATTGGGTTGCAAAAAGAGGTAATGCTTGATATGCGAGAGCTGCTCTTCAGCTTTGTTATCCCCTTTCATCAAATAGGGCGCGCTTTCTGCAATGACAGAGCGCAGCAGGGGGTGGCCTAGCACGGAAGCCTCCGGCGCATCAAGGTTGAAAGTGAGCACGGAAGAAACAGCCTCCGCGCTCCAAGGATTGATTTGGCTCATAAGTAAAGATTTTAGCAGTCTTCTTGTGGGTCATCGAACAAGCCTGGTTTTCGGGGCTTACGGCGAAAATTGCCAAAATCCGTATTCCACAAACCAGGGTGCTGCTTATAATAAGCTGATAGCTTGGCTTTAGCACGGGCGATACTGGAGCCGACTGTCCCGATAGGCCGGTCTAACCAGCTTGAAATATCCTTGTAGCTATAGCCATCAATGTACAGCTTGAACAACGGTATCCAGTGCTCTGGCAGCACATGATCGATCAGCGCGTATATCAACTGCTGCTGATCAGCGGTACTCATGTGACGGAGCTGCTGTTTGGGCATCTCCTGCTCGCCTGTGGCATGGATACTCTGCAGGTGGATATTGATTTTTCGGTGATCATCGACCATCATATTTCGAATCGCGCGGCGAAAGTAGCCTACGCCTTTCTCGGCGTACCCATCCCGGAACTGCTGTGGGTTGGCTATAACTTTGAGGAAAAAATCTTGCAACACGTCCTCAGCGGGATCAGGAAAGGCTGAGAACGACTTGCATAAGCCCTTTGTGTAAACCAGAAGAACATCGTAATAAACGTTGCAAATAGCGGCCGCCACCTTTTTGTCGGTGGCGGCCAGGACCTGATGTGCTCTATCGGAAGACATACGGAAGAAGTTGGTAGTTAAAAAATAAGTAGTTGGTTTCCGCCTTTCAACTCTATCACGCAAAAAAGCACAATGTGGCTACCGGAGAGACTCCGGCTGGGGGTTTGCCGTGTTCTTCATTTTTGTCCTCCTGGCTTTGCTATGGATATTCGGCGGCGGCGGGAAGGTACAGCAAGCCAGCGTTATTCCCACGCTTGGAAGTTCAGCTGCTCCACAAGAAGAAAGCGTGCAAGTCTACGAGACTTGTTATTTAGAATTTGGGGCCTACCCCAGTTGGCAACTCGCCCAAGACGCCCGCGTGCGCATGATGGTGAAGTATGAACAAAATCTGGAAGTGCTACAATGCGAAGACCGTCAATCTCCTTACTGTGTCGTACTGGGCCCCTTCCGGAATCGGCAAAAGGCGGCGAACTACCAGGAGCGGTATGGCTTGCGAGCTCATATAGTAAGCTACTAAACCTAAGACTTGACAAGTCTCCCGTGCGGAAGAATATGCCCTTGTCAAGTCTGGACCCACAAACGAGCGGCAAAAATCCACCAATCCAAACACGCTTTATGCATTACGTATTTCTTGCCCGCATTCTGGGCAGCCTGCTGGCCGCCTACCTCTTGGTGCGCCGTCTACGCGCCCCGATACGCAGCCTTATCGTCCGTGCCATGCCCCTGAAAGTGCGCATGTCAGAAAAAGCCTTCGCGCTGCAAGCCCGCCTCAGCAACATCGCCGGGCTGACGATATGGCTGCTGTTCGCCGCCCTGCTATTCTGGGGCAGCGGCCAGCTGCAATCCCTTTGGGACAGCCCCGACAATGAAAAGATGGAAATCATGCCATCGCCGCCATCCAAGCCCGTACACAAAAAAGCGCCCGAGGCGCCGGCCGAAGAAAAAGAACCGGTAACAACCACAGAAAACAACCAGCCGCCGCCACCGCGAGCGGAAGACCCGCCGAAGCCGGCAACAACGCCAGCTTACGCCCCTGTCGCTAAGCCACATTTTTTGCAATTAGGCGCTTACCGCTCCCTGCAGCACGCCCGCCGCAGTCAAGCCCGCTACGCCGCCAAGCTGCAACAAGCCGTTTGGATCGCGCACGCCCCGGGCGCAGGGACGCCCTACAAAGTATTGGCCGGCCCTTTCTCCAGCCGGTACGAAGCGGTACAGTACCAGAAGAATTACGCCCTGCGCGGCTTTCCGCGCCCCCTTGAAGAGATGATGCTGTACCAACAGTAAACAAGAGACGCCCTCGTTTCCTCCTGCCTTTTCCCGCTGCCGGCGCTCACCCGCCGGCAGCCTTTGGCAAGAACAGCCTTCGCCCTTCACCTTTCGCTATCTCCTCGCCTGTTGCCGCCGGAACGCCGCCCGCCTGCTCCGGCGGCTTTTTTTTGGATGGGGTATAGACTTAAGGTAGGGTGTTCAGTCTGGCATATAATCTCCCCTACGGATTTTGTCATCAGGTGTTGCCCGTTATTCTTTGTAAGGCTGTGGAGCTGCTGTGCGTTGCTTTTCCGCCCCACCTGTAGGCTGGCGTAGAGCCAGTCTACAGATAGGGCGGGCTGTTGTTTCAGCAGCACGTTCAGGAAGAGTCACGGCGGACGATGGGGTAAACCACTTGATAATCATACGCGGTGTGGATCATCCAATTTACCCTAGATATTCTTGGTGACTTCTTTAAATGCTTCGGCGTAGAAATCAGCTGCCTTAGTATCTAATGTCTTAAGATACCTGTAGAGGCGCTTAAAGTCTTCAACACAATAGCCATGAGGCACGACTATAAGCAAATCATCCATAAGGTGGTCAATTCTACGGATATCCGTGGAGCGCTGTTCCAAAATTTTGTTGACTCGCTTTTGCAGCAACGGGGCTTGCTGCTCCAACAGCTCTTGCTGATTTTCGTGGATAGAGCGGAGTTTGTTGATTAGTTTTTTCATATGATTGCGTTTTGTAATTGCTGGTAATAAGTTCGGTAATCGCAGCGGGTATAGAGGTTTTCCTCACCAAGCGTATCATGAGGAACTAGTATATTCTCTTCATCAAGCTGATCGATAAGTTCTAATAGCAGTCGAAGCCCCTCCAAGCGGCACTCTCTGCTCCTCTTCCTCTCCTCTCCCTCAGCACACAAAACATCCAGCCAAAAGCCAGCCTCATCGTACCAGGACTGTGTAAGGGGCGTAATGGCAAATCTACCACCGAAAATCCCGCCCACTACGTACTTGGTAACCCGAATAAAGCCCCTTAATTTCAGAGCGCACAAACCTCCCAACCGAGTCCGCATCGAGCAACTCTTGAAAAGTATCCTCTGGCACCCCTTTGTAAGCAAACACTTTGCCGGTATTGAGAAACTGCAAATACAAAGTCTTGCTGTTTTTATCGTAAGCAGCCGCCTCAATCATGGAGGAGTCTATGGGAATGCGGTTTAGCTTTGTTGACATGTTGTTTTAGGTTGCTGGGTTGAGATAGTCGTGGCTATTCCACAAATTATTCAATGCAAATATAGTTTTTTTAGCGCTTGCCGCATCAATTATGGGCGTAAGGGTAGGCATTATTGTACTACATTGATGATGCTAATTCCATCAGTTATAAAGGTCGTAATCCTACTCCGTCCGTCGTAGCTTTCGCTGGGCTATAAAGTACTGAAGCGGAGTTAAACTTTAATTGGATCCCGTTCAAGCTCCGTGACCTACAGACGAAGCAAAGCTTGTCTGCATCAGCCAACACGGGCTTGCCTAGACCTCCTTTGACTCGGCTACTCCGCTAAAGTGCGGGACTTCCGCTGCGCTACAGCATGCTCTCTACCCAATACCACAATTAAATATAGCTGAATCGGCTTCCCCAGCTTACACACCAGCGCCGATTCCCTCCCGATTCAAGTTTAGGCCCCGGCTTGGATTGAAGCCCGCTGCCCAAACTTGAATGTGAAGTACTTAGTGAGGAACGAGCCTTAGTCTATTCAGGGATGGGAGCTCTAGCTGGTAAACTTGCGGGGCCCTGTCCCTGAATCTAAACGCCTTCGCTTATGCCGATTTTATCGGCACGGCGGTCGAGGACCGCCTACACGAACCCCGACTTTTATCGGGGCGGCGGTCGGTGACCGCCTACACTAAAGTTTTGGCGGTCGGAGACGGGATCGTGTATCGTGAAGTCAATGATAATTGTACTTCACGGAGTCCTACATCGTCCGCCGTAGCCCCCAAAGGGCGTAGGCGGGACTTCCCCCGACGAAAAGCTTCTTAAGCTTTTGTCGGGTCTTTAGATCCAGACCGAAGCGTCTGGGATGCCTTTACATACTGACGAAGCTAGGCTTGTCAGCATCTAAAGATTCGGTGAATGCAAGCAAATGGACACACTCTTCCCGCTCCCATCCAAGTCTGGGGGCAGGCCATATCCTTGCTGGGGCCCCGGACTTGGATCGTGACGCTTCCCCTACTGCGCTAAAAAGCGGGACTTCCGCTGCGCTACAGCATACTTCCTAACCAACACCGCAATCAAGTATAGCTGAATCGGCTTCCCCTGCCTTCACACATGCGCCGATTCAGTCCCGATCTAGACCTTCTTGGTGAGCCACATAGGCGAACCTTAGAAGGCCTTCATCGGGATAGTCCTAACTTATCTGGATCCCGCTCCCATCCAAGTCTGGGAGGCATGGGATCTCCCTGCAGGGCCCCGGACTTGGATCGTGACGCTTCCCTTCACTCAGCTACTGCGCTAAAAAGCGGGACTTCCGCTACGCTACAGCATACTTCCTAACCAACACCACAACCAAGTATAGCTGAATCGGCTTCCCCTGCCTTCACACATGCGCCGATTCAGTCCCGCTGATTAGTCGTTC
>JAAAOU010000176.1 GCA_009908745.1 Bacteroidota bacterium | reverse complement strand
AAGGCATCGCCGTACTTGGCGCCAATTTGCCCGCCGAACATGTTGAGCCAACTACCTTCGCTCCAGTTGCGTACCGCCGACAAGGTGAACTCGTCCATAGCGATTTGCCCGTACAGCATCAGCCCATCGGCAAGACGGTAAGAGGTATTCAGGCCCATCAGCACATTCCCGCCGGCAAACCCCTGGGCAAATTCGACCGGCCGATAGAGGATAACCGGGTTGAGAAAAGCCGGGTCAAACCCGTAGCGGTTCAGTTCGTCTCCCCACATCACCCCCTCAAACAGCGCGAGGTTCCACCGCCGGCCGATGTTGAGGCTGAGGTAGTGCATCGACAGGTACTTCTTGCCGTACACATTACCTACCGTGACCGAGGGGCGGATGTCGGTCATTATCGCCCAAGTGTTGATGTACTTCAGGCGGCCAAATTGGGTCTCTATACGGAAAAAGGGATAGTTGATACTATTGTCGGAAATCAGCATAGAGCGGTAGCCTTCCCCTATGAATTGCTTACCGTGGCCGAGGCGGAAGTGGAAGGTTTCGTTGGGGGTAAAAGCGACTTCCCCGGCGGCGTAGGCAAAATCGAAGGCGTTGGCGCGAAAGCTTTTTCTTAGCCAATAGCCAGGCACGATTCTCAGCTGCCTAGATTTTTCTGTAACGTGCAACGGCAAACGGGCTTGGGTCTCTACCAGCGTGCTGTAGGCGCTGACCTTGTCGCCCAGGGCCAGTTCGATGCGTGCCCCGCGGCTGTTGCGGTAGGTATAATCGAAATCCGATTCGGTATCTTGCCCCACCCGAAAGTCGACGACCGGGTTGAGGGTCAATTCGTAATTATCGCCGGAGAACCGCAGGAAGTCTTCGTGCCAAAGCTTGCGGCCCACCCACGGCCAAAAGCCCTTGCGTTTCTCCAAGCTGTCGGGCAGGAGTTCCCCGCGGCGGCTGTGAGCCGATACATCTTCCCGCCGCCACGGCCGGATAGCGGTATGTACCCGGTGGGTGTCGCGAAGCAATCCATTTTGGTACCACTGCGTCTCCGCCGGGTTGAGCTGCAACAATTGGTACTGCGCTTGGCTTGGCAGCAGTGCAAACAGGAGGAATGACAGGGCAAACAGCAGTCTGATCATAGTCAATTGGGGTTGTGGATGTATTTTTTGGGGCGTAATCTATGGCGTAGCACCGGCTGCCGCTTATACATCGTAATTGATAAACGGGGCACACCAGCGTTCGGCCTCCTCCAGGCTCATGCCTTTGCGGTTGGCATAGTCTTTTACTTGGTCTTTGCTGAGTTCGCCCAGGCCAAAGTACTTGGATTCGGGATGGGCATAGTACCAGCCGCTAACGGCAGCCGTAGGGTACATGGCGTAGCTTTCAGTGAGCTTGATGCCGGTCCGGGCCTCGACATCCAGCAGCTTCCAGAGGGTACCCTTTTCGGTGTGCTCCGGGCAAGCCGGATAGCCGGGCGCCGGGCGAATGCCCTGGTATTTTTCTTTAATCAGTTCGTTGTTATCCAGCTCTTCCTCAGCAGCGTATCCCCAGAATTCCTTGCGGACGCGCTGGTGCATGCGTTCGGCAAAAGCTTCTGCCAGGCGGTCGGCCAGTGCCTTCAGCATAATGGCGCGGTAGTCGTCGTGGTCTGCCTCGAAGCGCTTGACGTGTTCCTCTATGCCTTCGCCGGCGGTCACTGCGAAAGCCCCGATATAATCAGGGCCTTCCTCCTGAGGCCGGATAAAGTCGGTCAGGGAATAATTGGGCTGGCCGGGGGCTTTCTTGCGTTGTTGGCGCAAATTGTGCAGGGTAGCCAGTACCTTGTCGCGCTGCTCGTCCTCGTACACGGCGATATCGTCCTCACTGATGGCGTTGGCGGGGAACAAGCCGATGACCGCCCGGGCGCGCAGCCATTTCTCGTCGATGATCTGACGCAGCATGCTGCGGGCGTCGTTGAAAAGTTTTTGCGCTTCTTCCCCCACCACCTCGTCTTCCAGAATAGCAGGGTATTTGCCAGCCAACTGCCAGCTGCTGAAGAAAGGGGTCCAGTCGATGTAATCGGAAAGCTCCTCCAAGGAGTAATCCTCAAACACTTCGATACCCAGTTTCTTGGGCGTGACCGCCTTCGTATTGCCCCAATCTGCTTGGTAGCGGTTCGCCCGCGCTTCCTTGAGCGTGCGGTATTTCTTGTTGGATTTGCGGTTGCCGCGCAGTTCACGCACCCGCTCATAGTCCTTTTTGATATCCAGTATGTAATTGCTGCGGTTGTCCTCGTCTTTACTGAGCAGACTACTGACCACGGAGACGGACCGGCTAGCGTCGAGCACGTGCACCACCGGGGCGCTGTACTGTGGTTCTATCTTCACTGCCGTATGGGTTTTGGACGTGGTTGCGCCGCCAATCAGCAGCGGCAACTTGAAGCCCTGCCGCTCCATCTCCTTGGCCACGTGCACCATTTCATCCAGGGAGGGGGTGATCAGGCCACTCAGGCCGATAATGTCCGCGCCAACTTCTTTGGCTTTAGCGAGTATCTTGTTGGCAGGGACCATCACGCCCATATCGACCACATCGAAGTTGTTGCAGCCCAACACTACACCGACGATATTTTTGCCGATATCGTGCACATCGCCCTTTACGGTAGCCAAGAGCACCACCCCTTTTTTCTCGGCATCGTTTGCTGCTTTGCGGGCTTCGATGTAGGGCGTAAGGTGGGCCACCGCTTTTTTCATCACCCGCGCGCTTTTGACCACTTGGGGGAGGAACATCTTGCCCGCGCCGAATAGGTCACCCACTACATTCATGCCATCCATCAAAGGGCCTTCGATGACGTGCAGGGGCTCCTCCGCTTCCTGACGCGCTTGCTCGGTATCCTCCAGTATAAAGTCGGTGATCCCGCGGACCAGGGAATGCTCCAGGCGTTTGTGGAGCGGCCACTCGCGCCAGCTAAGGTCTTTTTTTACCACCCGGCCACCGTCGCCTTTGACGTTTTCCGCAAATTCAGTCAGCCGGTCCGTGGCATCCTCCCGGCGATTGAAAAGGACATCTTCCACGCGTTCTAGCAGGTCAGTAGGGATATCGTCGTACACTTCTATCATGCCGGGGTTGACGATGCCCATGTCCATGCCCGCCTTGATGGCGTGGTAGAGGAAAGCAGAGTGCATAGCTTCGCGCACCACGTTGTTGCCGCGGAAAGAGAAACTGATGTTGCTCACGCCGCCGCTCACTTTGGCCCCCGGGCATTTCTCTTTGATCTGCCGGGTCGCCTCGATAAAGTATACAGCGTAGTCATTGTGCTCTTCTATGCCCGTGGCGACCGCGAAGATATTGGGGTCGAAGATGATGTCCTGCGGCTTGAAACCCACTTTTTGGGTGAGAATGCGGTAGGCGCGCTCGCATATTTCCACCTTGCGTTCCGTGGTGTCGGCCTGGCCTTGCTCATCGAACGCCATGACGATAGCGGCCGCGCCGTAGCGCTTCACGAGCTTGGCTTGTTCAATAAAAGCCGCTTCGCCCTCTTTCATGGAAATGGAATTCACGATGCACTTGCCTTGTACGCACTTCAGGCCCGCCTCGATGACCGAAAACTTCGAAGAGTCGATCATTATGGGCAGCTTGGCGATCTCGGGTTCAGCCATTATCAGGTGCAGAAATTGCACCATAGCCTGCTCGGAGTCAAGCAGCCCTTCGTCCATATTGATGTCGATGATTTGCGCCCCATTTTCTACTTGCTGCTGCGCCACGCTCAGCGCTTCGTCGAATTCGCCGTTTTTGATAAGGCGGGCAAACTTGCGCGAGCCGGTGACGTTGGTGCGCTCCCCCACGTTGACGAAATTGGTCTCCGGGCGGATGACCAAAGGCTCAAGGCCGCTTAGCTGGGTGTAACCCGGGAGCTCTGGTATAGGCCGTGGTGGCAAGCCTTCTACCGCTTCGGCCATCAACTGAATGTGATCGGGCGTAGTGCCGCAGCAACCACCGATGAGGTTGACGAAACCGCTGCTGGCGAAATCGCGGATATAGTCGCGCATTTCGGCCGGTTCTTGGTCGTACTCGCCAAATTCATTGGGCAAACCCGCATTGGGGTAAGCGCTGATAAAGCAGTCGGCCGCTTCCGACAAAGCTTCCAAGTGGGGCCGCATTTCTTTAGCGCCGAGGGCACAGTTCAAGCCCACGCTCAGCAAGGGCATGTGGCTGACGGAAACCCAAAACGCTTCTGCGGTCTGCCCGGAAAGCGTACGGCCGCTGGCATCCGTGATCGTACCGGACACCATGATGGGCCGCTTTTCGCCCCGCTCTTCAAAAAGCTGGTCGAGTGCAAATAGCGCGGCTTTCGCATTCAGGGTGTCAAATACCGTTTCGATGAGGAAAATATCGGCACCGCCGTCCATCAAGCCGCGGGCTTGCTCGTAGTAGTTGTCGCGCAGCTCGTCGAAGGTGACAGCGCGGTAGCCGGGGTCATTGACATCCGGGGACATGGAAGCGGTTTTATTAGTCGGCCCCATGGCGCCCGCCACAAAGCGGGGTTTTGCCGGCGTTGTCGCGGATATCGCCTCGGCAGCCCGTTTGGCGATTTCGGCGGAAGCCCGGTTGATCTCGTAGGCATACTCCTCCATATCGTAGTCGGCCTGGGCAATGCGCGTGCCGCTGAAGGTATTCGTTTCAATGATATCAGCGCCAGCTTCTAGGTAAGCCCGGTGGATCGCTTCTATGATGTTGGGCTGGGTGATGGACAAGATGTCGTTATTGCCCTGAACGTCTGTGTGCCAATCGGCAAATTGCTTGCCGCGATAATCTTCTTCTTGTAACTGATACTGCTGTATCATTGTACCCATAGCACCGTCAATGACCATGATACGCTTGCTTAGGATATCTTGGATTGCCATATGACCTGTCTTCGATTTTATGAACGATAATAACGATATACATCTCAACGCCCGGTGGCGGTTCAGGTTGACAAAGGTAGGGAAGAATAGAGCAAATCGCAGCGGCTACGGAAAAAGTGACAAAAAATCAGTAGTTTAGTGCTAATTTTGCGGTTTCAAACACTACGAAGCCCCGCCCGAAGCGTTGAACAGAGGCAAAAACAGCAGCTATGCAGATGGATATTGGCAAACACATCGGGGAATTGCTCTACCAGCACGATGCGGTGGCATTGCCCGGGCTAGGCACTTTCGTAAGCGCTTACCAGCCTGCGGAAATCGATCAGGTAAAAGGGGAGCTGCATCCCCCGGGTGAAGGGGCCGTATTCAACCCCAACTTAGTGACGGATGACGGCTTGCTCGTCAAATTCTTGCAAAGTCGGCATCAGCTTGACTTTGAAACCGCCCGGAAACAGGTTAAGCAATATGTAGAGGAGGTCAAAGCGGCGCTAGAAAGCCAAGAAATGGTGGACTTCCCGGAAGTGGGCCGCTTGTACCAAGATTACGAAAAAAACCTGCAGTTTTTACCGGACAGCACCAATTTCAGCCTCGAAGCTTATGGTTTGCCGGTCGTAGAAGCTTATCCGGCGGCTCGGCCCAAAAGCGCCTCAGCCGCTGCTGCTGCCCCAGTTAGCACCGCACCGGCCCGCAAGATCAACTACGCTCTGATCGGGGCGATTGCAGCAGGCGTGGCGGTAATATTGATGGCAGGTTACTTTCTGCTGTTCAACGAGGCGCCACAAGATGATGAAGGCCTGCTACCCGTACCCACCTCCCGCGTAAACGTCAGCCCCTCCGGCCAACAGGGGGCTACCGGCGACAGTACCGAAGAGATCGGCGAGACTACAGACGGACAAAACCCGGCAGCCTCCGCGCCCGTAGAAGAGGAGCGGCAGGAAACCGAAAGCGAAAAAGAAGCCGGCTGGGATAGTGAGGAGCCTACGCCAGCACCGGATCAAAAGCGCTTGGTTATCATCATCGGCGCGTTTGGCAATCAAAAAAACGTGAGCCGGTTGGTGGATGAGATTTACGACGCGGGCTATGAGCCTTACACGGAAAAATCTGGCAGCCTGACTAGGGTAGGGGTGCAAAAAGCCTACCGGCAGCCCGCAGAAGTGGAGCGTGTGCTGACGGATGTGCGCAACCGTTTCAACTCGGATGCTAAGCTTATCAAAAAATAGTCTATTGAAGGCGCAATCGCTCCATGCGCCGTATGACCGGCTTGTTCGACAGGCTGGTGGAGGCGTTGGTGGCGGGAGCGGGGTTGCTACATACTGTCACATAGCTATTCACGCCGTCCCGGTTCAAGCGGATCTGCTTGGGGAATTTCACGCTTTTGTTCTCAAATACGAGTTGCCGAGGATGGAACTCTTTTAGGTCGTAGACTACCTCTTGACTTCTACCAAAACCTGTAATCAGCTGCAATTGGCCAGCCGCTTCCTCTATCCGCACCGCGCAAAGCTTTTGATTTTCATAACAGGGTAGTTCCCCTTCAAAAGTACGTGGCCCGGTTTTCTCCCACTGTGCAATCTGGCCCGTTGCAGACTGCCATGGCCCCAGCAGCCAATTGGCAGCCGTCAAGCTGGGCTCAATAGCTGCGTCCGGCTGCTTGGAAAGTGTTGACGGGATCAGCTTTTGGTGGCGTCCCCCTTCTTGAATAACTTCCTGGCGGTGGCGCTCAGCCCGTTGGGCACTTACGGCAAGCCGGAGTTCTTCAGCCGCTTGCACGTCGTCCGCCTGCAAAGCATCGACTGCTAAGGGCGCTTTGTTGACCTGCCGCCCGTTGCGTTCTAGTGCAAAAGCCAAGACCACCACGATCACCGCGATAAGCAGCAGGGCGGCTGCCATCGATAGGTTGCGGACGATGGACAGGCGGTTGCGGCGCCGGTGGCTGTCTAGCCGCTGCTCCAAATTGCGCCAAGCACGGGGGGAAGGCGTAGCATCGAATTGATGCTGCTGCTCCCGGAAAAGGTCGAATAGGTCTTTCTTGCGGTTTGTCATATCTTGTTCGTGTTGCCGGGCCTCAGGCGTAATCTTGCCAGCCTGGGTACCCGCTGTCTTCTAAAAGACGCTGCATTTTCTTTTTGGCCAGAATGAGTTGTGATTTGGAAGTGTTGATGCTAATACCCAGCATTTCCGCAATTTCGCGGTGCTTGTAGCCCTCCAGCACGTAGAGGTTGAATACCGTGCGGTAGCCCGTGGGCAATTCGTCAAGCAGCTGCATGATATCGCTGGCGATCAGCTTTTGGTGGGCAGAAGCCGCAGCCGGCCGGTCGATCTCGTTAATTTCTACCGTCAGTCGGAAATTGTGCCGCTTGCGCAAAAACATCAGCGCTTCATTGACGACGATGCGCCGTATCCAACCTTCAAAGCTGCCTTTTCCTTTGTACTGCTTGAGGTTGGTCAGGACTTTGAAAAAGGCTTCCACCAATACATCCTCGGCATCGTGCGCCGACTTGACGTAGCGTCTGCAAACGCCGAGCATCACCGGGCTGAAACGCTCGTACAACGCTTTCTGCGCCCGCCGGTCTTCTCGTTTGCAAGCTTCGATCAACTCTTCTTCGCTCAAGGGTTGGTATTTTCCTTTCACAACTTTCATTCTATTGGGGTAGATGCGCCGCAAAGCGGTTTTGGCGCATCCCGGCGTAGCTTTTTGTTATTTTCCTCGGCAGCGCGGTATGTCATCAATATGCTATAAAATCGCGGATGCCTAGGCTGTCAGCTATTCAGAAGCACCCAAAAAGCCTATATTTGCGGGCTAAATGTAGCAAAATGATACTGGAAAACGACCAATACACGTTCACGGGCGGCGTCAGCCCCCTAGATTTGGTGGAGCAGTACGGTTGCCCGCTGTACGTATACGATAGCGCGATCATCGAGCGGCAGTACAAACGCCTGACTTCCGCCTTTGACGTGCCGGACCTCAAACTGAATTACGCGTGCAAAGCCCTTTCCAACGTCAATATTCTGCGGCTTTTTAAGCGCTGGGGTGCTGGCTTGGATACGGTTTCCGTACAGGAGGTTGCCCTCGGCTTGCAGGCGGGCTTTGACCCGCAGGATATCATCTACACGCCCAACTGCGTCAGCCTGGACGAGATTGAGCTGGCCGTGCAGCACGGTGTGAAGATCAATATCGATAATATCTCCATACTGGAGCAATTCGGGCAGGCTTTCCCCGACGTGCCCGTCTGTATCCGCATCAACCCGCACATCATGGCGGGCGGCAACGTGAAAACGTCGGTAGGCCATATCGACTCCAAGTTTGGCATTTCCATCCACCAAATGCCTTTGGTACACCGGGTGGTGGAGGCTACTGGCCTGAAGGTAGAGGGCGTGCATATGCACACGGGCTCCGACATACTCGACCCGGAGGTGTTCCTGAGCGGGGCAGAAATTTTGCTCAATGTGGCCCGGGAATTCCCCGATCTTGGCTATATCGACTTCGGCAGCGGCTTCAAAGTGCCGTACAAGCTGGGCGATGTAGAAACGGATATCGAGGAGCTGGGCCGAAGCATATCCGCCCGCTTCCGCGAATTTTGCAGGGAGTATGGCCGTGAGCTGACTTTGATGTTCGAGCCGGGCAAGTTTCTGGTGAGCGAAGCCGGTTACTTCCTGGCACAGGTGAACGTGATCAAGCAAACGACTTCCACGGTATTTGCCGGGGTGGACTCCGGGCTTAACCACTTCATCCGGCCGATGTTTTACAACGCTTACCACAAGATCACGAATGTGTCGCGCACAAAGGGCCGCAAACGTTTCTACACTGTCGTGGGCTACATTTGCGAGACGGACACCTTTGGGGTCAACCGGCAGATGACCGAACTGCAGGAAGGCGACATCATCTGCATGCACAATGCGGGGGCCTACTGTTTTTCCATGGCGTCGAACTACAACTCCCGCTACCGGCCGGCGGAAGTGCTGGTGCACGAGGGGCAAGCTTACCTGATCCGGGAGCGGGAAACCTTGGAGGACCTGATGCGCAGTCAGGTGGAAGCGCCGATTTTCCAGCCAAGCGCCGTGGGTCAGTAAAGTCAGGCTACCAGCAAAACGGAAATATCTATGCAGCTCCGGTTCCTCTTTTTGTCACTATGGCTGAGTATGGCAGCAAGTACGCTGCTGTGGGGGCAGTACTTTCCAGAGCAGGATGCTACTTGGGAAGGCGCAACCTACACCCTGGCTGGCCCCGAAGCGTACCGGGAGCTGTTGTGCGGGCAGACGGTCATAAACGGGCGGGCCTACAGCCAGCTCTACAGTGTGGAAGGAGAGGGGGACACCCTGCGGTACCTGGCGGCGGTGCGTACCAACGGGCCCCGGGTTTTTTATGTCGAAGAAGGCAGCACGGAGGAACGCTTGTTGTACGATTTTAGCTTGGAAACCGGGGATAGCATCAACCTGCAGTATGTAGGCTTGCCAGGCGATGTGACGCTGAAAGTATCCAGCGTGGCTTTCGTCACCCAGGGCGGCACCACCCGCAAGGTCATTAATTTCGTGCCGGTTATGGGCATTCAGGATGTCTGGGTGGAAGGGGTCGGCAGTTTGTTCGGCCCGCTGCGGCGGGGGTTCATTGCCGTGGATGCCTACAGCGAGCTCTTTTGCCAGCGGCTTTCGGGCGGGCTGAGCTACCGGACCACAGCGGCGGATGACTGCAGTTTTGTATACGAATGCATGCCTACCGCCCGTCGACAACCGCCTTTATCAACTGACGAAGCGGCCGTTTTCCCAACGGTATCGGGCGGCGCATTCCAACTGCGCTATGCCGGTACTGAATCGCTGGAAGCCCGGCTTTTTGATGCGATGGGGCGTTGCGTATGGCAGGAGGGGGGCTTCTCGAAGGGCGTACACCGATTATGGTTGGGGCATTTGCCGAAAGGCATGTACTACCTGACGCTGTCTACGTCGAATAAAAATATATATTTGCAGCGTTTTAAATTGATGATCACCAGATAGAATACACGACTGACAATTATGGAGCTTTCCACCCGCTACAACCCTAAAGACACTGAAAGTAAGTGGTACAGCCACTGGATGGACAAAAACTATTTCCATTCTGAGCCCGATGAGCGCGAGCCGTACAGCATCGTCATCCCACCGCCCAACGTGACGGGCGTGCTGCACATGGGCCACATGCTGAACAATACCATTCAGGACATTCTCATCCGCAAGGCCCGGCTGGAGGGCAAAAATGCGTGCTGGGTGCCGGGTACGGACCACGCTTCTATCGCCACGGAGGCCAAAGTCGTGAAAATGCTCCGCAAGCAGGGCATCAAGAAATCCGACCTGACGCGCGAGGAGTTCATGGAACACGCCTTCAAGTGGAAGGACGAATACGGGGGCATTATCCTCGACCAGCTGAAAAAACTAGGCGCTTCCTGCGACTGGGAGCGGACCAAATTCACTATGGACCCGGAGATGTCGCGGGCAGTCATCAAAGTGTTTGTCGACCTGTACAACAAAGGCAAAATCTACCGTGGCCTGCGCATGACCAACTGGGACCCGGAGGCGCAGACGGTGCTCTCTAACGAGGAGGTCATCTACAAGGAAGAAAACTCCAAGCTCTACTACCTGCGCTACAAGGTGGAAGGCACGGCAGATGAGTGGCTGACGATTGCGACCGTGCGCCCGGAGACCATCTTGGGCGATACGGCGGTGGCGGTTAACCCGAAGGACGAACGTTTCCTGCACTTGCATGGCAAACGGGTGATCGTGCCTATGGTCAATCGTCCGGTGCCCATTATTGCCGACCGTTATGTAGATATCGAGTTTGGTACGGGGGCTCTGAAAATCACGCCCGCCCACGATACGAACGACTACGAAATCGGCGAGCGCCACAATCTGGAAGTCATTGACGTGCTGAACGCCGACGGCACGATGAGCGAGGCGGCGCAATTTTACATAGGCGACGACCGGGAGGTAGCGCGCAAAAAGATTGTCAAAGACCTGGAAGCCGCTGGCCACTTGGTGAAAGTGGAGGACTACCGCAATAAGGTCGGCTATTCCGAGCGTACGGACGCAGCCGTCGAGCCCCGTTTGACGAAGCAGTGGTTTATGGAGATGAAAGAATTTGCCCAAACGGCGCTCAATGCCGTGAAAAGCGAAGAGGTCAAGTTCTTCCCCGAGCATTTTTGGAATATGTTCTACAGCTGGCTGAACGAAGACAATATCCGCGACTGGTGTATCTCGCGGCAGCTGTGGTGGGGGCAGCGTATCCCAGCTTTCTACTACGAGGATCACATTTTTGTGGCGGAAAGTCCGGAGGAAGCCCTGGCGCAAGCCCGCAAGGAGCTCGGGAAGCCCGATTTGAGCCTAGACGACCTGAAGCAAGACGACGATGTGCTCGACACCTGGTTTTCGTCCCAGCTTTGGCCCATCTCGGTATTCAACGGATTTGACAATCAGGAAGAACTGCAGTATTACTACCCGACCAATGTACTGGTTACGGCTTGGGACATTATATTTTTCTGGGTAGCCCGCATGATCATGATGGGCTACGAGTACGCCCCCGAGCTGCTAGGGGAGGCCTTCGTCAAGGAAAACGGGGCACAACCCTTCGATGCGGTCTACTTCACGGGCATGGTCCGGGATAAGGAACGGCGCAAAATGAGCAAATCGCTGGGCAATTCGCCTAATGCCCTGAAGCTCATCGAGGATTATGGCGCCGATGGCGTGCGCTTCGGTATGCTTTCCAGCGCGGCGG
>JAAAOU010000131.1 GCA_009908745.1 Bacteroidota bacterium | reverse complement strand
TCCCCCCGAAAATCCTCATTTAGCTAAGGCTAAACTCCGGTTTTCGGGTCTCGTCTAACCAAAAAATTGCTAGTTTTCGACTAGAAGACCAAAATCCCAACATGCTAAGGAAAGGAAGAGCAACATAAAAAAAGCCTGCCCGGTGAAGGGCAGGCTCGGAAGTTGGCTTCGTTTATGGTACTAATGGCTATTGAAAACGATAGATAGCATTAGCTTCGGCAGTGGGTACAGGCAAGTCTTCGCGGTCAAGCAAGTAGACTTTCCCACCATTAATGTGGGTCTGTACCGCTGCCAAATCAAGCAAATCACGGTCATTCTGTTCGTAAGAGTCGTGTAGCGTCGTTTCGTTTTTCTCAGCGTCAAATTGACCAAACAAATGCGCCCCTTTGCGTAGGAACAGCGTCTCTATTTTCTGGTAATTCGCCGCGGATACGATGTCCGGCAGGCTGGCTGAGGCTTGGTCTTTGGACATGGCTGCCTGGAACCGCTTTTTGTCTTGCTCCATGTTTTCATTAAAATGGCCTTTTACCACTTCCCAAGCCTTCTCGTGCAGCAGTACCGGACCGTCCTTTTCGGGATTGCCGCTAATGTTTTTGTCCATCAGGTACTTGTAGTCATTGACTTCTTGGTAAAGGGGCAACAAATAGTCCACACAAGCCACAATCATCGGTGCTTTTTCGTCGTGGAGCATTTTCATCAGCCCATCGTTGATCTCTTTGAAATACTTGCGGATATCGTCGCGGCGGTCATCTTCGCCCTGCCCTTGGCCATGGTAGACGGTATTGCCTTGCCCTTCGTTGCCCACACTGTGATGTTGCAGGTGTTCTTTGACGTCCGACATCTCGAACAAAGATGCCATATCTTTCGGTACCAGGTCTTCAATCTTTACTGGTGTTATGCTGTGGGCATTGAGTTCGAAGAAACGCACATCATTTTGGCTCAGGGCTAAAAGGAAAAACCGCTGTTCGCCGTTTAATATAGGCAGCATCGGGCTGAGGTGGAATTGCTCGCCAACGATGACAAACTCGTCGAAAGTAACAGGCAACTCTTCATGCTGGAAAAAGTCTGGCCCGATGAAAGCCGCAAGCCCGTCGGAGAGATGGGACCAAAATTGGGGTTGGTCCAACAGCTCTCTGGCCGGGCGCAGATAGGACTCCGCATCCTTCTGGCTCATGCCACGCTCCTCCAGCTGCTGTTTTGCCTGTTTCAGGGCATTTTTGAAGCGCAGTTGGTCCTCTTGATTGTGAGAAGACCGGTAGGTAGGGATATAAATGGAAACCAAGTAATCCGCACTTTTCTCGTATAAGGCTCTAAATGCTTTCTCGTCAATCATGTTTATATCGTGTTATTTTGTTTTCGTTGTAGTAGGCGTTGTAGGTGATTTTAGGTGTAGCGCTCTTTCTTTCGCCGCATGTACAGGACCACTAGAGCGATGACCAACAAGGCTAGCCCTATCCAGAGGACAGGCGTTTCGTACCAAGCCGGATCATCGGGTGTGATATATCTCTGGTCGCTATACGGGCTATCGCTTGCAGCGGGTGCTCCTTGCGCTGTAAGCTCGCCGACAGCGAATAGTAGAAAGCTGATTATGGTGAATAAGCGGTGCTTAGTCATTTATCGGGAGTAGTTTGGTTTACAATAGCAGTATTGAGGACGTGCAATAACGCTTCATTTTTGTTTTCACTTTGGTTGTTGCAATCACCTTTAGAACGGGCCTGTTGGGGCGCATGTTCGATATTTGAAAAGCAGGCCGTGGTGTACCGGGAAAGAACAGCGGTCTGTGGGGCCCTTGACTGCTGTCGTCAAATTGCACCTTGAATCCCCGCACAATTTCCTATTTTTGCCCCGGTCTGCTTGGCATCCGCCAAGGGGCGAAAATTTGTAAAATTCACAAGGAGATCACCATGAGATATTTGCTGCTATCCATCTTTGCCACGCTACTGGTGGCTTGCAATTCCGCCTCTTCCCAAGGGCAAGAAGAGAACGTACCCCAAGAGCCGGCTGAAGCTCCGGACATCTATCTGAAGCTACAAGGTATGGGGCAAGCTGATAAAGCCTATCTCATCGGCCATTTTGCCGACCAGCGCTTCCGGGCTGACTCCACGACAGTCGGGCAGGACGGAAGCATACGTTTTCAGCGGCAAGAGCCCTACGACCCAGGCTTTTACTACATATTCATACCCAACGAGGCCGTCGTGCAGTTGCTGCTCGACCGCGATCAAGCCATGACCCTGTCGGCGGTAAAAGAAGCTGTGGTGGAGAGCATGCAAGTGGAAGGCAACCTCAACAACGAGCTGCTTTACCGCAATTTGAAATTCGAGGGGCTGCAGCGGCCCAAGTTTGACGCCGTAAACGCTAAGATCAAGCAAGCTACCCCCGGCAGTGCCCGCTACGCTGAGCTGGAACGCGAACGCGAAGCGCTGTTTGACGAGCGTAAAGCCCACCTCAAAGAGTTGTTTGACAACCATCCGCACACCCTTTTTACCAAATACAAGAGGGCCGGCCAAAACCCCGACTTTGAGCAGCCCCGTAAGCCCGATGGCTCGCTCGATGTGGAATTGCAGGTCTACCGTTTCCGCACCAAATTCTGGGAAGGGGTCGATTTTGACGATGAGCGGTTGTTGCACACGCCGGTGATTGTCAATAAGCTGAAGCGCTACATTACAGAGCTGACCGCTCAGAATCCGGATTCTATTGTCGCCTCTACTAAAACATTGATGGATAAGGTAGTCGACAACGAGCAGCGTCAGCCATACTTCAAGTTTTTCGCCAACTGGATAACCCTGCAGTACGAGCCGACCAAGACCTCGCTGATGGACCCCGAGAAAGTTTACGTCTTCATGGTCCAAAACTATTTTACCAAAGAGCGGGCCTTCTGGTCGGAAGAAGCCGAGATACAAGGCCTGCAAATGCGGGCTTCCGAAATGGCCAATAGCCTGGTAGGCAACGATGCGCCCAATGTGATTGCCCCCGGCCTGGACGGCAGCTCTAAGGAGCTGATGGCGCTTGATGCCCCCTACCTCGTCGTCTACATGTACAACCCGACCTGCGAGCACTGTATGGAGCAGACGCCAAAACTGGTGCGTTTTTATAACGAGTGGAAAAGCAAAGGCGTGGAGGTCTACGGTATCGCCCTCGACACCAACGATGAGGAGTGGCGTCAGTACGTTGAGAAAACCGGCATGACCTGGACCAATGTATTCGATTCCACCAACCAATCTATCTACAAAAAATACTACGTGGACGTGACCCCGGAAATCTATGTCATCAACCCCGACCGCAAGATCATCGCCAAGAACTTGAAGGTGCATCAGATTGAAACGGTGATCAACCGCGATAAAGCGAAGCAGCAGTAAGCTGGCTACGCTTTTCCCTAGGCCACTGTCCCAGCCCTTCAGAGAACGAATAGGACGTTTTCTCTACTCTGCGGGTATAGTTTTCCGGAGATTTTTGTAATATTATTACTTACATCTCAATTCACCGCCGATTATAACCAAGCTGAAATGGCGAAAAACGCAACCCATTTCACGCTACTATTACATTCATCCGATTGATCGCACACCAATCGGCAGACTGTGCTATCGCGCAGTGAAAACCTGATTTGCAAATAATAAATCGACGAATTGCATGAGACCGACCTTTACCAAATTGCTACTATTGATAGTGGGGCTGTACTTCAGCGCAGGCAGCACGCTTTACGCACAATCTTCTGGCACCACCGACGCTATACTGCAAGGGTTTTACTGGAACACCAACCCTGGGGATTTCGCCTCCGATGAAGGGGTGTGGTGGGATACCATTGCCCACGTAGCGCCCGACTTGGCCAACGGCGGCATCGTCACCCTGTGGGCACCACCGGCTAACAAAGGCTTTGCGGGCACCTTTGACATGGGCTACGGCGTGTATGACTACTACGATTTTGGCTCCTTTTTCCAGAAAGGCACCCTGCGTACCCGCCACGGCAACGCCACGCAGTTTTTCAACACCATTGATGTCCTGCACCAGAACGGCCTTAAAGTCATGGGGGATGTCGTGCTCAACCACCGGGCGGGAGCCGAGGCTACCCAGCCTGAAGAGTGCGACTATCAGAACGACGGGGTGCTCGAAGACCGCTTCACCCGCTTTCGGCCCGCAAGCGGTCGCGCGCCGATGAACGCAGAAGACTTTCACCCTACAGATACGCACTGCGATTTATTTGGCCCTTACCACGACCGGGTGTTTTTTGAAGACCTGTGTTATTTCGAGGATATTGATCAAATCCTTGACCCGAGTGCGCCGAACAACGGCTGGTACCACGGGCCGCACAACCTAGGCCGGGCGGGTGACTCCCTCGTGGCCTGGGGGCGCTACCTGATAGATGAGGTGGGCTTCGACGAGCTGCGCCTGGATGCAGTGAAGCACATTGAGCCTGGATTTATGGCGCCTTTCTTGGTCGAGTTGGCAGAAGGCGATCAGCCCTTTGCCGTCGGCGAGCTCTTCGATGGCAACGTCGGCACCCTGAAAGGCTACCGCGATGAGGTGGAAGGCTTCGTATCCAACTTTGGAACGGGCACCAAGGATGCCAATTTGGCCATTTTCGACTTCAACCTGCGTTTTGCCATACGCGATTTCTGCAACAATACGGCGGGCGGTTACGACATGTCGAACCTCAATAATGCGGGCTTGCTCTTTAACGGTATGCCCGGCGAGGACATCGTCACTTTCGTGGAAAACCACGACTTTGACCGCATTGGCTTCTCACCGGTAGATTGCAGCGACCCAGATGTGGTGCTGCAAGAAGGCAGTACCTGCCTAGAATACACCACGGCCTCCGGCCATGACCCGGTGGTTTTCGACAAGCATATCGGCTATGCTTACATCACAGCAGCCGAAGGCCGGCCTTCTATATTCTGGAAAGACTGGTTCTGGTTTGGCCTCAAAGACGAGATCAAGTGGCAGTTGGCCATGCGTTCTGAGATGGCGAGCGGCAGCACCACGCCGATTGAATTTTTGTCTCCTTTTTTCAATCAGGGCAACGATGGGGATATGTTCGTCATGAACCGCAACGGCAACAGCGGGCAAGGTGGTATGGTCTTGACACTCAATGACAGCCCCAATACGGAAGCTATTGCGTTTGTCAATACCCCCTTCAGCAATATGGAACTGAAGGATTACTCCGATGCCTACCTGTTTACTCAGACTGCCGCATTCAACGACAGCCGCGCACAAGTAAAGGCGCTGCCCCGCAATTACGCTTGGTATGCCCCCACGGGCCGTTACCCCACGCCTCCGGATGCTGAGCCTAGTGTTTTCACTCTGGGCAATCATGAGGGGGCCAAGCTGCACTTTCTGGCCCTGCGCGCTTCCGACGCCGCTAACTTGCTGGTGAACGGCGCGCCAATTGAGCCGGGCGACCAAATTGCGGTGCAGCCGGTAGGCGGTGGTGATGCCGTCGGGCTAGGCCGGATAGGCCAAAGCTTCGAGTGGGATGGCGTGCACGATATGGTTATCGAAGTGCTGGGTGGCGGCAATGCCTCCGAAGCCAAAGGTGGCTTGCTCAATGGCGACGGCTTCGAGCTGGTCATTTTTGACAAAAGCACCGGTACGACCGAGGTGGCTGCTACCTTGGATTTTGCGGCTAACAGCACCGGATTCAACTTCAACCCACGGCGGCCGGCCAGCAAAGGCGGAGCGTTCAGCCTCAGTACCACTCACAGCAGTGCGACTTACCAAGTGGGAGCCATCAGCTTGATCACGGGCTTTGATACCCGGCCGGTTAGCTGTGGCGCTTCGGATGCGGCAGCTAGCGCCTACGATGATGGCTGGCAGAGTGGCGATAATGATGGCAGCGGCTTCGGTGCTTGGACCCTTTCTGCTACTTCTGGCAACGCTGGGCACTTTACAGCGAGTTCTACCGGCAACGGTGGTGGCGATAACAACGGCGATAGTGATATTGATACTGGCGGACGGGCATGGGGGCTGTTTGCCAATAGCGGGTCTACGTCAGAAGCCATCCGCGACTTTGCGCAGCCGTTAGTGGTTGATGAAACCTTTTCCATCCAAATGGATAATGGCTTCGTGAATGGTACGGTGGGTCTTGCTTTGCAGAACAGCGACGGGCAAAACCTGCTGGAGTTCCTTTTCATCTCCGGCAGCGCCAACTACACGCTGATAGACGACAGCGGCAGCGTAGATTCTGGAATTGGTTATACCGATGAAGGACTCGACATCAGCCTTACGCTGACCGGTCCGGCTACTTACGAACTAACCGTGACCCGACTTATAAACGGCGCCTCGGTGACGCTGAGCGGCGCCCTCATCAACCCTGCTACCGGCTCACAGGACATTAGCCGTTTGCGGCTGTTCAATGCCGATGCTGGTTTCAATGCGCCTGCCAACCTTTATTTCAACCGTTTAGAAATCTGCGGGGAGCCGGCTTGCCCCATCGCTTCCGTCAGCGCGGGCACGCAGACGGCCTGCAACCCGGCCGACAATACCTATAACCAAGAGGTCACCGTCAATTTCAACAGCACCCCGGCGGATGGCCAGCTATCCGTGAACGGTACGACGGTGCCACTCGATATCGTGGGGGGCACGCAAACTATCAACCTAACTGATTTGGTATCCGATGGGCAGGGCGTGGATGCCACCGTTGTGCTGACTGGCAGTGAAGCCTGCACCGTAACGGAAACGGCGCTGTTTATTGCACCTACGGATTGCCAGGCACCTACCATCAGCTGCCCGGCGGATGTGACCGTAGACGCAGACCCGGGTGCTTGCTCGGCACAAGTTGTCTACAATACCCCAGCGGGCGCTGATAACCTCCCCGGCGCAAACACCATGCTGACTAATGGCGAGGGCAGCGGGGCCGATTTCCCAGTCGGTATCACAACGGAAACCTACACGGTAACGGATGCGGCTGGAAATTCAGAAAGTTGCTCTTTTGTGGTAACCGTCAATGATGCTGAAGCTCCCCAAGCCAACTGTCCTACCTTAGCTCCGGTAGATAACGACGCTGGCCAGTGCGGTGCTGTAGTCAATTTTACACTGCCAAGCCTTACAGATAATTGTCCAGGAGGCAGTCAGTCGGCGGATTACAATTCCGGCGATTTCTTCCCCGTAGGCACAACGACCGTCACCGTAACGGCTACGGATGCCGCCGGCAATCAAGACCAATGTACCTTCGATGTGGTGGTCGACGATACCGAAGCACCTAGCATGTCCTGCAATAACGTAACCTTGGTCTTAGATGGAAGCTCAGGCAGCATTACACCGGCGCAGGTAGACGGCGGCTCCACGGATAATTGCGGGGTCAATTCCCTTAGCTTGGACAATGGCGTATTTGACTGCAGTACGCTGGGTGCCCAATCCGTAACGCTTACTGCTGAGGATGAAGCGGGCAACTCCAATACTTGCGTGGCGACGGTTACCGTTGAAGACAACACCGCCCCCACGGCAGCCTGCCTCAGTACCACCGTCGAAATTCAACCCGACGGTACCTTCACCCTACAAGAAAGTGATGTCTACGACAGCACCAACAGCACGGACAACTGCGGCATCGACGGTGTCAGCTTCCCCGCGGCCACTTACGGCTGCGATGATGCAGGGATGAGTTTCAGTGTCGGCGTGACGGTAACGGACGCCAGCGGCAACACCGGCAACTGCACCGCCAACGTCAGCGTAACCATAGGCGATGACTTGCCCAGTGGCTGGGCTAGCAATGATATTGGCCAAGTCACCGTAGGCAACGCGTATGCCTATGACCCCTGTACGCCTACCAATGGCGAATTCACCATCACCGGTTCCGGCAACAACGCCGTGAGCACGACCACCGATAACGTCGCCTTCGCTTCCCAAGAGCTCTGCGGCGACGGCATGATCACCGCCAAGATCGAAAGCGTGACGCCCAACGGCTACGGCGGCCTGATGATGCGCGAAAGCACGGCGGCGGGCAGCAAGCAGGTAGCTATCTTTTCTAACCTGACTAATGTACTGCGCCACGAGCGCCGCACAGCTACTAACGGCCCCAAGACCGTGCAGGCTTTCTACAAGCCCTTCCCGATATGGCTGCGCCTACAGCGGCAGGGCAACTGGGTATTCGCTTATTACAGCACTACCGGTGTAAATTACAGCTATATACATGCAGTATATGTGCCTATGCAGAATTGCTTGGAGGTTGGCTTGGCCAGCTTTACTTACCTGCCGAATGCGCAGACTGAAGTAGTATTTAGCAATGTAAGCATTAGCGGTGGAGCTGCAGCGCTGCTCGATAATAGCAGTGGACGGCCTACAGCAGAGACGCAAAGTCAGGAACTTACGGAAGCAGAACTTTTCCCCAACCCGACGACTGATGCCTTTACCTTAGCTTTCCCGAAGGCGCTGAACGGCGAAGCTACCGCGACCCTTCGCAACCAAATTGGGCAGGTCGTAGCGCAGCGTCAGCTCCAACCAGGGGATGTCAATACGGAGTGGAATGTGAGCGAGCTACCAAGCGGGCTGTACTATATGGAAGTGCGGCAGCAAGGTATGAAGCCGCAGATACTACGGGTGGTGAAGCAGTAAGCATACTCTAGGTCATGGTTGGTTTTAACATCACCGTGGCCTAGAAGCTTCCCCCTTCTGTTCGTTGCCGTCAGCATAAGGCCAAGAGAGCCGGGTGGAATGTTAGCATTGAGCAGTTACCCACTATCCTAGGGTGCTGGAAAACAGGCTGTGCTTTTCATTATTCTGCTATAGGCGCTCTGCAAAAGGGCATTCGATAGTGCGGCGGTAGAACAATTGTACTGATTTTACTATCTAATCGTGTAGCCTCCCTGCATACTTTGCAGGGAGGCTTCTTTGTAAAATAAAGAATGCCAAAATCATCTTGCTGAAACACCAACCTATAAGTCAAGAATACGAATTATCAGACTACAACACAGCCACGCAATTGGGGGGCTGAAAAGGTCAATGGTAAGGCCAATCATTCAATTTACTGTCAAAAAGCTATGCATAATATCCAATACCTTATCGCCGCCCTATTCGCCCCCTTGCTGCTCCCCATCTTGTACTGGCAGGGCAAGCGCATCCGTTCCCGCGTCCCTAAGTTGCCACCGGCTCAAACGCCAAACGGTATAGCTGGGGTAGGGGATCAGCCGCCTTTTAAGCTGGTCACCCTCGGGGAAAGCACAATAGCGGGGCTGGGCGTAGCCACTCACGAAGAAGGCTTCACCGGCACGCTGGCAGCGCATTTGGGCAGTCAGCTTGAACGTCAGGTGGAATGGGGGGTGTATGCAAAAAGCGGGTATACTGCTGCCGATGTCCGCAGGCAACTCGTCCCGAAACTACCGACGGAAGCGCCAGATTTGATCGTCATCGGCTTGGGGGGCAACAACGCTTTCGGTTTGCACCCGCCCTGGGTTTGGCGCCGGCAAGCCCGGCAGCTTATAGAGGATTTGCGGAAGTGCTATGCGGACACGCCCATCGTGTTCACGGATATGCCGCCGGTCAGGGCTTTCCCGGCTTTTACCCCGCTCATGCGTTTTCTCATCGGCAATTTGGTGGAAATGCTGGGCAGGACGCTTGCCAAGGAAGTAGCGCGTCACCCCGGAGTGTATTATTATGACCACGTCATCACCTTTGAGGATTGGTCCAAGCGCCTTGGGGTTTCCGGGCAAGCGGCGGATTTTTTCAGCGACGGGGTGCACCCCTCGCGGCTGACTTATCAGGTGTGGGCAAGGGATGTCGCAGACTTTATCCGCCTTCAGGTCGACCTTATCCGGAAAAGCTAGCGGCAGGCATAAAAACAGAGCGGGCACGGTAAGCTGGGTCAAGAAGTGCCCAACTACTTAAGGGGGGCAGTTTAGCCATTATTAGCGTCAGTTCATTAACTTTGCGCACCTACAAATAAGACGGACGCATGAATTTTTTGGAAGAACTCGAATGGCGGGGGATGTTGCACGATGCCACCCCCGGAATAAAAGAAGCATTAGCGGCGGGCAAAGCTGCCGGCTACATCGGTTTTGACCCTACGGCACCTTCTATCACCATTGGCAACTACGTGCAGGTGATGCTCTTGAAGCTGTTTCAGCGGGCGGGCCATCAGCCCATCGTGCTTATGGGAGGCGCCACCGGGCGTATCGGCGACCCTTCTGGCAAGGACAAGGAACGCGAGCTGAAAACCTACGAAGAGCTGGACCGCAACTTGTCGTTCCAACAACAACAGATGGAAGCCTTGCTCGGCGAGGAGGAAGGCTTGGAAGCACCGGTTGTCCTCAATAACTACGATTTCTACAAGGAGATGAACGTCCTGGACTTCCTGCGCGATGTGGGCAAGAGCCTGACGGTCAACTACATGATGTCCAAAGATTCGGTAAAGAACCGGCTAGATAGCGGGTTGTCCTTCACCGAGTTCAGCTACCAGCTGCTGCAGGCCTACGACTTTCAGGTACTATACGAAAAGCACGGCTGCACGGTGCAGATGGGGGGCTCTGATCAGTGGGGCAATATCACGAGCGGCACGGAGTTTATCCGCCGTAACTTGGGCGCGAAAGCCTACGCGGTCACTACCCCTTTGCTCACTAAAGCGGATGGCAGCAAGTTTGGCAAGTCCGCCGAGGGTAATATCTGGATTGACCCGAATATGACTTCGCCCTACCAGTTCTACCAATTCTGGATCAACGCGGCGGACGCGGATATCAAAAAGTTTACCCGCTACTTCACGCTCAAGAGCCGCGAGGAAATTGAAGCGCGGGAGGCCGAGTTGAGTGATAACCCACAGGAACTCAAGCGGCTATTGGCCGAGGAGCTGACCGTGCGTATCCATTCCCGCGAGGCTTACGAGTCGGTGCTGAAGGTCACCCAGCTGCTGTTCAACCGCAAAGCTAGTAAAGAGCAACTGCTGGAATTGGGTGAACGCGAGCTGGAAACCGTCGCGGCTGAAATCCCGAGCTTCGAAATACCCGAAGATGCGCTGGCCGGCGGCGTCAATATTGTGGACTTGCTCTCGGAGCAAACCGATATCGTAGGCTCCAAGGGGGACGCCCGCCGGGCCATAAAGGGCAATGCCATCAGCGTAAATAAGGACAAGGTAAGCTCGCATGAGCACACCGTTGGGCCGGAGGCGTTGCTGCACGGCAAGTACATGATGGTGGAAAACGGGAAGAAGAATAAATTTATGGTGGTCGCCAAGGGATAACCCCGGCTGCGTAAAACAGTAACTCACAGTTCATGCGTATCCCAATTTATCAAGTCGATGCTTTCACCAATCAGCTTTTTGCGGGCAACCCCGCTGCCGTTTGCCCGTTTGAGCAGTGGCTGAGCGGCCGGCAGATGCAGCAAATTGCGGCGGAGAACAACCTTTCCGAAACCGCTTTTTTCGTGCCGAAAGGGCAGGGGTACGACCTGCGCTGGTTTACCCCGACCACTGAGGTGGATTTATGCGGGCATGCTACCTTAGCTACGGCGCATGTGCTTTTCCAGCACGAGCAAGTGCAGGAGGATACGCTACACTTCTATACCCGTAGTGGCACCCTCACGGTCAGCCGGCAGGGGCAGCAGTATATGATGGATTTCCCCGTCGATATTCTAGAGCCTGCCTTGGCCCCCCGGGTGCTAGCCGAAGCGCTGCAAGTGGAGCCCAAGGAAGTGCAACTCGGCCGGGAAGATTATCTGGTGGTCGTGGACACCGAAGCCGAGGTGCGTGCCTTGCAGCCTGACTTCCGCAAACTCAAAAGCGTCAACAGCCGGGGCGTGATCGTCAGCGCACCGGGGGAGGAGGTGGACTTCGTGAGCCGCTGTTTCTTCCCCAATTAC
>JAAAOU010000449.1 GCA_009908745.1 Bacteroidota bacterium | reverse complement strand
CCCAAGCATGTTGCCAAAGAGGATGTGATCCAGGTGCGCGTTGGTCTCGATCGAGACATAGAGAACGATGCCAAGCCCGAACATGCCCGAGAACACCACCCCCATCACGGTGTCCTCTTTCACGCGGCTGTTTGACGACAGGTAGCCGGTGGCCACCGCGCAGGTCATGCCCGCCACGAAGGCCCCGGCAATCAGAGGGATACCAAGGATATAGGCCAGCACGATCCCCGGCAACACAGCGTGACTCACCGCGTCGCCCATCAGCGCCCAGCCCTTGAGCACCAGAAAACACGACAGGATTGCAGTGGGCACCGCGACCATGGCCGAGATGAGAAAGGCATTCTGCATGAACGCAAATCGAAACGGCAAAAGCAGCGTTTCAAGCTCCATCACGCACCGTCCTTTGCCGGATCGCCCGGCAATAGCCCGTCATCTGGCCTGTCCTGCAAGACGGCTTTCGCCTTGCGCCGGGCAGCCAGAAGACCGTGGCGCGGGGCAAGGGCAAAAGCCGCGAGAAAGATAAGAGTTTGCAGGCACACGATGATTCCGCCTGTCGCCCCATCAAGAAAGTAGCTGATATAGGCTCCGGCAAAGCTGGTGATCGATCCGATCGCAACCGATGTCATGATCAGGCGCGCAAAGCGGTCGCACAGAAGATATGCCGTCGCCCCCGGTGTCACCACCATCGCGATCACAAGGAACGCGCCGACGGTCTGCATCGCGGCCACGACAGAGGCCGACAGAAGGACAAAGAACACCGCCTTGAGCAGCCGGGGTCTCAGCCCGATGGCGCGGGCGTGGTTTTCGTCAAAGAACGTGACCATCAGGTCTTTCCATTTTGCCATGAGCACGGCAAGGGACACGATCCCGATGATCGCCAATTGCAGCGTGTCCTCTGGAGTAATGGCAAGAATATTGCCCATCGTGATGGTCTGGATCGACACCGACATCGGGTTGATCGACACCATGAAAAGGCCAAGGCCGAAAAAGGATGTGAAGATCATCCCGATGATGACATCCGGCTTCAGCCCTGATCTTTCCGACAGGAACAGCATGGTCGAGGCCGCCAATCCCCCGGCAATGAAGGCGCCCAACGCGAAGGGCAGACCAAGGATATAAGCCCCGGCCACGCCGGGCACGACGGAATGGGACAGCGCGTCGCCAATCAATGACCACCCCTTGAGCATCAAGTACGAGGACAGGAACGCACAAACCGCCCCGACCAACGCCGACACCCACATCGCGTTGACCATGTATGTATATGCGAACGGCTCCAGTAAAAACGCGATCATGCGTCCGGCTCCGTCCGTTGGGTCTTTTCGCCGTATTGCACGAACGGGCGTTCGTCGTCGGTAAAGATCGTCACCTCGCGCGCGTCCTCGTCATCATGCAGGGTATCACCGCCTAGCGTGAAATGGCGCAGCACGCCGCCAAAGGCCTTTTCGAGGTTTTCGCGGGTGAAGGTTGTTTCGGTTGGTCCATAGCTGAGCACTGTGCCCTTCATCAGCACCGTGCGGTCGCAGAATTCGGGCACCGACCCAAGGTTATGGGTGGAAACCAGCATCACCCGCCCCTCTTCACGCAATTCGCGCAGCAGGGCGACGATCTGGTGTTCGGTCTCCACGTCGACCCCGGTGAAGGGCTCGTCCAGAAGGATCACCTGCCCGTCCTGCGCCAGCGCGCGCGCCAGGAACACGCGCTTGCGTTGACCGCCCGACAGCTCTCCGATCTGGCGGTGGCGCAGCTCCTGGATGCTGACGCGGTGCAGCGCGTCGTCGACGGCGGCGCGGTCCTTTGCACCGGGCCGGCGGAGGAACCCCATCTTGCCGTAGCGGCCCATCATTACCACGTCTTCGACCAGCACGGGGAACGCCCAGTCCACTTCCTCGGATTGCGGCACATAGGCCACGAGGCTGCGGGCCAGCGCGTCCTTTACCGGCAGACCGAGAATGCGTATTTCGCCCTGCGATGCCGGAACAAATCCCATGATCGCCTTGAACAGCGTCGATTTTCCCGCACCGTTCACCCCCACCAGCCCGGTGACGGTGCCTCTCGGTATCTCGAAACTGGCATTCCACAGAGCGGTATGGCCGTTGCGGTAGCTGACCGTCACATTGCGTGCGCAAAGCCCTGCATCCTCGGTGTTGGGCGAGGTCGCGTTGCTGGTCAGGCGCTCTTGGTCGAGCATGATGTGTCCTCACGGTTTCGGGGCCTAAGAGCTCTCTAGGCCGCGATCAATTCGCGGCAGAGGTCAGCCCGTCCGCCACGGTTTGCGTGGTAACGCGCAGCAGATCAAGATAGGTCGGCACAGGGCCATCCTCGTTGCTTAACGAGTCGACATAGAGCACGCCGCCATAGGCGGCACCGGTTTCCCGCGCGACCTGTTCTGCCGGAGAGGTGTTGACGGTGCTTTCACAGAAAACCACGGGAATGTTGTTGTGGCGCACACCGTCGATGACAGACCGAACTTGCTGTGGCGTGCCCACCTGATCCGCGTTCATCGGCCAGAGGTAAAGCTCTTGCAGGCCCATGTCGCGGGCGAGATAGCTGAAGGCGCCCTCGCAGGTGACAAGCCAGCGCTGCCCTTGCGGAACCTCGTCCACTGCATTGAGCAACGGCTCGAGCGTCGCGCGCAACGCATCCTTGTAGCGGGCGGCGTTCTCGGCATAGGTGGTCGCGTTGTCAGGGTCCTGTTCGGCAAAGGCTTCGGCGATAAAGCGCAACCCGGCAGATGCGGCCCATTTTTGCAGGGGGCTGCCCGCCAGGCCCATCAGCGCCAAGTCTGTATCTATCTCTTTTACCGCCGCCAATACCGGGCGGGCAGTGGGTTCGTCAAATGCCATCTGGTTGTAGAGCGCGCCGTGGGGCTTGACATACGAAAGCCGCCCGCCCAAGCTTTCGGCCATACTTTTCAGGGCAGCGACTTGGTAGCGCACTTCCGCTTGCAGGCGTTCGGGCGGTAGCGGCATGGGTTTGCGGCCGAAGTTGGCACGGTCGGGGTAGGAGGGGTGGGCACCTATGCGGAGGCCATGGGCGATCGCTTGGCGGATAGCCTGTTCGATAAACAGCGGGTCGCCCCCGTGGAATCCGCAGGCGATATTGCAGGAGCTCAGGTAGGGGAAAAGTGCTTCTTGACCGGGCAGCGGGCGTTGGTGGGTGCTTTCCCCTAGGTCGGCGTTAAGGTCTATACGCAAAACACTAGAAGGCATAAGTATTGGCTGTTATGTTATTGATAACCGAGTAACTCTATGAGGTAAGCTCCTTTATAGCCTAGCCTTTTAAGCTCTGCTTGCAGCTCTTCGGCTTCTTTGCGGTCACTGAAACTTTCCCGGGACTCTACCACCCATACCTGCTCGCAGGGGCGGTAGCGGGCTACCAACGACCGGTGAAAAGGGTAATCCTTAGGATGGGTGAATTTGAGGATGGCAACTTGCACCTTGTATTCTTTTACCGCAGCGGTACTAAATTTGGGGAGTGCGGCCTTGGTGGATACTGTTTTGTCGTACATCACCGGGATATCATCGCAATAGGTGGGCCGGTCTTGGGCGGCGGCATTCAAAAAAAAGGAAATTAGCAATACAGGTATCAGGACAACTTGTTTCATACTGTAGGTTTTTTAAGTAGGCTATTATTAAGTGCTACTGGCATTTACGTTAGTAGCCCACAACTGTTGCGCCTGGAAAGGTAGACGGTGGAAAATAAGGTTTTTTATAAAGTTATTATTGCTTTGTGCGGCTATTTTCTGCTTTCTGGTCAAGTTCGGCCACCGTTTGTTCCAAAATCTGCAAGCACAGGTCGATTTCTCGGAGGTGGGTGCGGAAACTCAAAACGGCAAGCCTTATCCAGAATTCCCCTTCGATTTGTGTCGAAGAAAGGAATACTCTGCCGTCTTTGCGCACGTGCTCCACTATGCTGGCGTTAAAGTCGTCTGTTGCCCGGGCGGGATAACGGAAAGTCATGATGGATAACTCAGGCCGTGGGCCGACCTCAAACCCCAGTTCTTGTACCTTTTCGTAGAAATAATGGCAAAGCAGGGCTTTCTCGCTCAGCGCCGCCCGGAATGGCGCCAAGCCAAACAGCTGTAACGGCAACCACATCCGCAGGCCGCGGAAATGTTTGGTCAGCTCTGGGGAGAGGTCTGCTGGCGACCATTCTTCCCAGTCTTGCTGCTGGGCATCCTGCATGTAATTGGCCTTGTAAAAATGCGAGTCGTACTGCGCCTTGACATCCCTGATGAGCACCGCACCAAGGCCGTAGGACAAAAACAAGCCCTTGTGTGGGTCTATAGCTACGGAGTCGGAGCGCTCGATGCCTCTGAAGGCGGGCCGCATTTCTTCTACTAACATGAAAAAACCGCCGTAGGCAGCATCGACGTGGAACCAAAGGTCATAAATTGCTGCTATATCTGCCAGTTCATCTAGGGGGTCTACAGCCCCAGTATCTGTGGTCCCAGCGGAGCCGACGAGCAAGAAAGGCGTCATTCCGCTAGCCTGGTCCTTTTCCAATTGCTTTTTCAGTGCCTGCGTATCCATTCTAAAACGCTCGTCCATCGGTATATACCGGATAATAGCCTCGCCCAGCCCCGCTATGCGCAGCGCTTTTTGGACGCAGTGGTGCACTTGGCCCGTCAGGTAAACGACGGCTTTTTTTACTTTTTCAGCCTTGATGCCCTTCTTGTCTCTGGCCGTCGTAATGGCGATCAAGTTGGCGATGGAGCCTCCGGAAGCTAGATTGCCCAAACTGCCGGCTGGGTAGCCCACCATGTCGCACATCCACCTGATGAGGTCATTTTCCATGCGCACCGCCCCGGGGTTGGCAAAAAACAAGCCCGCGTATCGGTTGGTGATAGCAGCCAGGTAATCGCCTAGCGCTGTAGGGAAAAGCCCTCCTCCCGGCACATACCCCAGATGGCCGCCGGAGGCGGGATTGAGCCCTTGCCGGTCTACCAGTGTGCGCAACTCCTCCAGCAACTGCTCTAACGGTTTCCCTTGCTCCGTAATCTCTAAACGGCTAGGCGCCTGCTTTTCGCCAAAACTGTCGTAGGCTTTCAAGTGGCTGATGTCTTCAATAAAGCGGTCGGCGTATTGCTGGACTTCTTGATTCCAGCCTTGGCGTTGGGGGGCAGCCGGCTCAAGGGGGCGGGCTGCTTGCTCTAATTGGAGAATGTGGGTTTTGCTGATTTTTTGTGTTTTATTTTTGTTTTTTAACATAAAATGTTTATTTTTATGCATTCATAAAACGCACTCTGTATGATCCGAAAAGATACGTTATGGAAAGGGATATTGGAGGATTTGGCGGATGATATGCTGAAGTTCTTCTAAATTTGTAATTTGAAAATACTTTATCTACTATAACTAAATCTAACGCACCAATGGGCATCATAGAAGCAATTCAAGAAGAGCTGAAGAAGCAAGCTTGGGAAGAAGGTCTGCAAGAAGGGCGCAAAGAAAGGCGCGAAGAAGAAAGAGCAGCGGTCCAAACTACAATCGTGACCAATATGCTCAAGAAAGAATTGACCGTTGCGTTCATCACCGAGGTTACCGGAGTTGATGAAGCGCGGGTTTTAGCCATCAAGGCTCAACTGGAAGCAGACGGTGAATTGTAAGCGTGTGGTGAATTCCCTACCTTAGCCAGCCGGCATTTGATAATAAAATATGAATACCATGCGGTTGGCCTTTACCTTTTTGATTGTCCTGACTACACTGGCATTGTACGCCCAAGATGAAAGTCTGAAAGAGCAGGCGAAGCGCTTGTCGCAAACCTACATCATCACCGACGGGCATGTTGATTTACCCTACCGTTTGCGGGTGCAGAACTTCAGGTTAGAACGCGAGTACCTGGGCATCCCCATCGAAACCGACAAAGGGGACTTCGACTATGTGCGGGCCAAGCGGGGCGGGCTCGACGCCCCTTTTATGTCCATCTATATTCCTGCTTCTTACCAAGAGGGCGGGGCCAAAGCCTTGGCGGATTCACTGATTGATATGGTAAGCGGGATTACGGAAGCCCACCCCGACAAGTTTGCGCGGGCGGGTACGCCCAAAGCGGTGGAGCGTAACTTCGAAAAGGGCCTAGTCTCCCTGCCTATGGGTATGGAAAACGGCGCGCCGATAGAAGATGACCTAGAAAACGTGCAATACTGGTACGACCGCGGTATAAGATACATCACACTCACCCACAGTAAAGACAATCAAATCTGTGACTCTTCCTATGATACTACCCGCACCTGGAATGGCCTAAGCCCCTTCGGCCGTGAAGTAGTCAAAGCCATGAATGACGCGGGGATCATGATTGATATTTCCCACGTTTCCGATAGCACATTCTGGCAAGTGATGGAGTTGACAGAACAGCCCTGCATCGCTTCCCATTCTTCTTGCCGCAAGTTTACTCCCGGCTTTGAGCGCAATATGAACGACGCAATGATCAAGCGGCTGGCGGAAAACGGCGGTGTGATGCAAATCAATTTTGGCTCTACTTTTCTGGACGGCGATTTGCGGGAATACCGTACGGAGAAACGCAAAGAACTTCGGGCGCTGCTGCGGGCACGTGGCCTGAAAGCCGATGACGATGCTGCCGAAACCGTCATCGACTCTTTCCGGCAAGAAAACCCACGCTTATTTGCGGATGTGGAGACCGTAGCCGACCATATCGATCATGTCGTGCAGCTCACCGGCGGTGTAGACCATGTCGGCTTTGGGTCAGACTTCGACGGGGTAGGGGACACCTTGCCTACCGGGCTAAAAGACGTTTCCCAGTACCCCAACCTCATCTACGAGTTGCTCCATCGCGGCTATTCCGCCGAGGATATCGAAAAAATCTGCTACAAAAATGTGTGGAGGGTATGGCAGGCGGTAGAGGACGGCAAGAAAAGGTAGGCCGGTTAGTCCCCCAGGTAGCTTTCCACAAAGTACATATCGATATCGCTGCCCCCGCGCTCTGTATATTGGCCGTGGTGGGTACATTCGAACAGCTCCTTGATCAGCTCGTAGCTAGCGGCCGATACATTGACCCGGCCTGCTTCGCCGCTTGTCTCCATGCGGGCGGCGAGGTTGACGGTATCTCCCCAAATGTCGTAGGCAAACTTTTTGATTCCGACGATGCCGGCTACCACCGGTCCCGTGTGTATCCCGATCCGGGCTTCAAAAAAGGGTTTATGTTCTGCTTCCCGTTGCAACCGCAGCCCCTCCATAAACGCTTGTATTTCCAGCGCGGCCATAGTGACCCGCACCGCTTCGTTGCCTTCATCATCCCGCATGCCGCCCACGCTGAGGTAGGCATCGCCGACGGTTTTGATCTTCTCCAGGCCGTACTTCTCCATGATTTCGTCAAAAGCCCGGAAACAGTAGTCGATCTCGGCCACGAGGTCCTCCGGGTCCATCTGCTCGGAGATGCGGCTGAACCCCTTGAAGTCGGAAAACATCACCGTGACGAGCTCGTGCCGCTTGGCTTTCGCAGCGCCAAACTGCTTCAGCTCTTCCGCAGTCTCGGCGGGTAATATGTTGAGCAGCAGCTCTTCAGACTTTTGCTTCTCTTTTTCTAATTCCTGTGTACGTTCTTTCACCAGGTTTTGCAAGGCGGCTTCCCGTTTGCGCGCTAGGTAGATGCGGTAGCGCATGATGCCAAATAATAGGCCGAGCAGCAATAGGGTGCAACCCACCCAAAACCACCAAGTATTGTAAAAGGCCTCCCGGACCACAATGGGAATGGCAAGCTCCTGACTGTTCCAGAGCGAAGTATTGGCACCGGACTTGGCGCGTACCCGGAAGGTATACTCTCCCGCCGGGATGTTGTTGTAACGGGCTATAGTCGTTTCCGATACCGGAGACCATTCCTCGTCGTACCCTTCAAGTTGGTAGCTGTAGAGGTTTTCCAAAGGGTGGCGGTAGTCCGCCAGCGTAAACCGGAAAGAAAAGATACGGTCCCAAGGCGAAAGCTCTATGGGCGCCTTAGTATTCAAGCCCGTAATTTTGCTGACTAGCGTATCGCCCGCCCCGTCGTATTTGCTGAATTGCGTGAACAGTAGCGGCGCTTCTTGCTCTTCTTTTTTCTTTTCTGAAAAACGGGGCCCAGGGAAAAACGCATTCACCCCGTTCAAGCCCCCAAAGTAGAGCCGCCCGGCCTTAGATTTGTAGAAAGAAATCCGGTTGAACTCATTGTCGGTGACGCCATCCTCCACAAAAAAGTTGCTGAACTGTGCCGGCTCAATGCTGAACCGGCTCAAGCCGTTGTCCGTACTGACCCACAAACAGGAATCCCCCTCCGGAAGTATGCCATTGACAAAATCATTGGTCAGCCCATCCGCAGTGGTGTATATGCGCAAGCTGTCCGACCGCAGGTCAATACAGTGCAATCCCTTACCCGTACCTACCCATAGGCGTTGCCGCCCGTCTTCGTATATGGCGTTGACTTGATCGTGTGCAAATGGCAGGCCGCTGTTCTCGCCTGTGTGGTAATGGGCGATACGGCCGCTGTCTTTCTTAATCTTGAACAGGCCATTGTCGAGCGTACCTACCCAAATCCAATCCTCCGTCCGGCCTTGGTGCAAATAGCTGATATTGCCATCCAGGCTGTCCCACCTGCCAGCTTCGTCCTCAAACTCGACCAGCGAGCGGGTATCGGGGTCATATTGGTACAACCAGTGTAAATAACCCATCCACAGCAAGCTGTCCCGGTCGGCAATGACATGGCCCAAGTCCTTTTCGGGATGCGGCAGTATTTTTTCTACCCGCAGCGTCTGCAAGTCGATACGCTTGCCGTTGCCGGTCCATAGCGCGTCCTTGAAATAGGTCAAGCCGAAGGGATTGTTAAAGAAGTTGTCATAAGGGAATAACGGCCGGATGCTATTGGTGCTGGGGTCCAACTGGTGGATGGAGTTGTAATAGGAAATATAGATGCGCCCCTCCTCGTCTTCCGTTATACCGCGGGTGCTGCATAGCACATTGCTGCAGTACTCGCTGCCCCCTTCTAAATAGTGGTCGAAGAGCTGTGCGGATTGCACAATCTTCACCGCCCCGAAATTGGAGGCCACCCAAATGGCCCCGGACCGGTCTCGGAAAACTTGCCGGTATGTACATACGTTCTTGGTGATTTCGCGAATTTCAGGGTCATAGTTGATAATGCTTTCCGTCTCGCGGTCATAGTACAGCAGCACCCCTCTGCCCCCAAGCCATAGATTGCCGTTTTCTTCCACCTTGATGGTGGCGGCCATATCCGTTTTGAAGCTTACGGCATGCTTTTGGAACTGCCCAGTCCGGCAATCAAACGTAAATACCTTGCCGTCTACGCACAAGAGGTACAGCAGGTCGCCCTGGGCCGCAATATCGGACAAACGCGCTTCGGCGGCAGGCGGCAGTTTGTGCCTATTGACGATTGCACCTTCTGTTGTGATCTCCCAGAGTTCATGGCCGCCGGCGCCGAGAAAAAGCTTGTCTCCCGCCACAGCCATAGGCCGGCCCGTATATTGCCCTTTTAGCTGTACCACTTCCCGGTAACTGCCGTCGTACTGCATGCAGAGCAAACGGGTTTGTGCCGACTGCTCATCGTACGCGGCCATCCAAAGCTGCCCCTCGGGGCCGAAGGTCATATTGTGAGGGACACGGGCCTGCCGCCGGGCTGTTGCCCCTTTTTTGATTTTGAAATCCTCAAATTGCCCGTCGGAGGGAAAGAAATGCGTGATGTAATCAGGGCTGCCCAGCCACAGTTCCCCTTTTGGCCCTACCGCCATATCGGTATAGTTGCCGTGGGGCAGGTAGGTCGCTTGCTCTTGCGGGTGGTAATGCAAGAAATGATGCCCGTCGAAACGGTTCAGCCCGTTGATGGTGGCCAACCAGATGAAGCCCTCTTCGTCCTGTAGGATTTTGAACACAATGCGGTGGCTGAGGCCGTCTTCAAAGTCATACACCTTGACCCGCACATCGCTTTGTCCAGTAACGATGGGGGCCAGCAGTAGGAGGTTCAGGTATATGAGCAGTAGCTTTCGGCACATAGCACAGGTAAAGGTACGAAATCATCCTTAGTAAGCAGCACAGCGGAAGTGTACCTTCTAACAAATAACTAGTGGTATAAGCTTGGCTTGTTTTCCACTTCGATTTGATTGAGGTGCAGCCCAATACCCTGCTTGGCGAGTTCCATGACTAGTTCCGTGCGGATGTTATGCTTTGTGTTCCAATCTTGCGCAGCGGAGTCTGACCAGGTTGCCACCCAGCATTTGATAGCTGTCTTTCCCATTTCGATTACCCAAAACCGGGGGGCTTCTTTGATTTGAGAAGAAGTATACTGGCCGGCGACCCGCAGCGCGGTATCCCGCACCGTTGGCAAGTCAGCAGATGGGGATATCCAAAACTCAACGTAGGACCAGATGTAGGGCTCCCGGACAGAGAAGTTGACCATCTGTTTGTTGAGCATATCTGAATTGGAAAGCACATACCGCTTCCAGTCCCAGGTCTTAATGGACGTATGCAACATAGTGATGTCTTCTATCACACCGTAGTAGCCGTCTACGATGACCGTATCGCCCAGGTGGACATTGGAAGAGAAGCTAAGCAAAATACCGGATATGAAATTTTCGATGATAGGGCGGGCGGCTATACCCAATATGATACCAAAAGCGGAAATGACTACCGAAATGGATGCAATTGGCAGATAAGAAATAAAGGGCACTACCAGTAAGGGCAGCAGCAGCGATATACCAAGCACGATAGCCGAACGCCGGATAATACTGAACCGGCCTTGAATATTCTTGGCGGCATTCGCGAGCGTGCTGCCGTCTGTAATGCCCGGAGGCGCGATGGTGTTGACCGGGTTGTAGTCTTCAATATCGTCCAGCCGGCTGAGGCGGCGGCGCTTGAAACGGGTAATCGTTTTCAAAGCCAGCCAAATGATGAAGCTTCCTGCGGCAATTACAATCGTCAGGTAGATCCACTGGGTCTGTGTCATTTCCTTTTTGTATTTTAATGCCCAAAACAGCGAACCGTAAGCAAGGGGCTGGCGGTTTCCGCCTTGAATAACCCAAGCTAAAAAACCAAAAACAGCACACGATGGAAAAAGGATCGAAGATTAATCCGTTTATTTTTGTTTTGTTCGCAGCGTCGCTACTGCTCAACTCCTGCGCCGTTAACCCTGTAACCGGCAAACGGGAACTGATGTTGATGAGCAAACAGCAGGAAATTGCCCTCGGCATACAATCCGACCCGCAGATCGTCGCCTCTTACGGTATGTATAAGGATGAGCAGATGCAGCAGTTCATAGATGCCAAGGGCAATCTGATGGCCCGGGTGTCGCACCAACCCAACTTGGATTACGAGTTCAAAGTGTTGGACTCCCCGGTGGTAAACGCCTTCGCTTTGCCCGGCGGCTTTGTCTACTTTACCCGAGGCATTATGGCGCATTTCAACAACGAGGCGCAGTTTGCTGGCGTGTTGGGGCACGAAATCGGGCACATCACCGCCCGGCACTCCGCCAATCAATACAGCAAGCAAATGCTGGCACAGGTCGGCCTAATCGCCGGGGTGATCGCGGCACCCGAGTTCGCCCAGTACGCTAATATCGCCAATCAGGGGCTAGGGTTGCTCTTCCTCAAGTTTGGCCGGGACGACGAGACGCAGTCTGACCAACTCGGTGTAGAGTACTCGACCAAAATTGGCTACGACGCCAGCGAAATGGCGGGTTTTTTCCAAACGCTGAAGCGGTTAACCAACCAGTCTGGGGGAGGAAGCTTACCTACTTTCCTATCCACTCACCCCGACCCAGCCAACCGCTACGAGCACGTCAATGAACTAGCGCAAAAGTGGAAAAAGCGCACCAACCGGCGCGATTACGAAGTAGGCCGGGAAAGCTACCTGCGAATGATCGACGGCATGGTCTACGGCGAAGACCCCCGGCAG